>JAIPDR010000018.1 GCA_021737615.1 Desulfohalobiaceae bacterium
GTTCCATGGCCCTGAGGTTGATCCGGCCGCACTCCAGGACCAGGTTGACCCAGTCGTCCAGGGTGAGATCAAAGCGCAGGGTAGCGGCCAGCCCCTTCTGGATGAATTCGTAGACTTCCTCGTCCTCCTGCCCCAGGATTTGGGCATGGTCGGCATAGGCGGCCAGCCCCTTGATCCCGTATACCAGGGATTCCTTCAAGGACTTGATGTCCTCGTTGGCTTCCGGGTCATTGGGGATGGCGTGCTCACGGCCCTGCTCGATCATGCCGTCCAGGGTCCCGGCCGGTTGAAACGTGGCCGGCCCCTCAGGGAAGTGGGCCTGAGTGCTTTCGTCTTTCAGGCCGACGGCCCGCTTGGCTTTGGTCCACAGGGTCTCGTCCCTGGAGGCCGATTGTTTGATCTTTTCCTTAAGCCCTTCGCGCAGTTGCACGGCCTTGTTGACATACTCGACAAAGCGTTCCGGGTCGAAGTTGACGTTGGTCAGAGTGGAAAAGGAGGCCTGGCAGGTAAAGACATTGACTTCGGGGTCGTTGATGCCCATCTCTCTGGCCTGCACAGCCACCTGGGACAGGCCTTTCAGAGCGTAGACCAGCAGATCCTGCATGGCCGCGACTTCCGGTTGTTTGCCGCAGACACCGACCTTGGTGCAGCCTTCGCTTTTTGCCGTTTGCTCGCATTGGTAACAGAACATGTCCAACATAGTCTTCTCCTTGGTAATACGTTTATTGTTTTCAATTCAAGGGCAACCTGAAACAGGCCGCCTCACCGAGTCGTTGGATAGAAGCATACTTTTTCCGGGATGAGGTTTCTTTGATCCACATCAAAAAGAGCCTCGAGGCTCTTTTTGATGTAATGACAGGAGCAGCCTAGTGAAGCCGTCAAGAAGGCAAATCAAGGTTTTTTGTTTGTAATGGTTTGAAATTATGGTTTTAATATACAGTACTATGCTTGTTGCTTCCGTGTTGATTCTAGTCATAAAACATATATACTGTACCAGCAGGCGGCCCAAATTGCACTGAAAAATCAGCCAAAACCTTAAAATTTAAAAAATCGTAATGTATGAGGGCGGTTAGTATATGGCCCAGTATTTCAAAGACAGGTTCGAGGTCTTTCGCCAGGTCACCTTCAAGCTTTCCACGCTCCTGGAGGTCAACGAGATCCTGGAAACGATAAGGGAAGAAGAAAAGCGCCACATTCCCTCTGCCAAGGAAGTCTGCGTCCTGCTCCTGGACCCGGAAGCCCATAAGTATACCAAACCGCTGCAGTGCGCCCTGTACGACAGGCCGCTCAACTGTTTGCTCTGCAAACGGAACAGGGCAGCGGTCCAAAAAGCCCTGCGCAGAAGGAAGGGCTCCGTTATCTCCAAAAACGAACCGATAATCAGACACGACGGAACCCAGGTTTCCACAGGGCCGGAAGCAGCCATCCCCGTCTTTGTGGACGGCGAGATCGTGGCGGTCATCAACGTGGTCGCCCTGCCCGGGATCAGGTTCACCAAGAAGGAATTTCTCCTGATGAAAGACATTTCGGAATTGACCGGGGTGAACATTTTACGGGGCCGGCGGCAGTGGGAAAGCGCCCAGGAAAAGGTCAGGATCAGCAGCATGCTGTCCCGCCTTTCTCCCTTTGTGCCCAAATCAGTGCGGGAGATTGTGGAAAACAATCCCGATCTATTCAATCAGGACAAGGCGGAAAAAGAGGTCACGGTCCTCTTTCTGGACCTGGAAGGCTACACCAGACTCTTCAAGAACCACTCAGAACTGGAGGTGAACAGATTCATCGAAGATTTCTTTTCCAACCTCATCGACCCCATCCACCGCTCGGGCGGGGATATCAACGAGACCGCCGGAGACGGATTGATGATCATCTTTCAGGACGAAGACGCGGGAAAAAACGCAATGAATGCAGTCCAGACCGCGTTCGACATCCAGAAAAAATGCGAGGAGTTCAAGAGTGAGCTAAAGGGGGACTTCCATCCCCTGAGCGTGAACATCGGTATCGATTCCGGGAAGGTCCTTTTAGGGATGAGCCGGTTCAAAGGATCATTCGAGACCAGGATGACCTATACGGCCACCGGTTCGGTGACCAATATGGCGGCCCGGCTGGCTGACCAGGCCGAGGGCGGGGATATCCTGATCGGGGAGAGCACCAGGGAACTGGTTGAAGGACTGTGGCCGATATTCGACCGCGGCCGGATATCCTTGAAAAACATGGACGGTCCGGTTCCGGTCTACTCGCTCAAGCCGAGGGGCCATGTCTTCGAGGTGGAGCGGGCTTAAGTAGTGCTTGGACGAAAACTCACCCATCTACTTCGTCACTGCAAAATTTTGAAATCCTCATGTATTAGAATACACTGCGGTTTCAAAACTTATTGTTCCTCGTATCTGGGCAAGTTTACGTCCAATCACCATTTTCGTTCAGACATTAACACTACAGCGAAAGTTTATGCTCACAAGCCTTTTTGTGCTGGGATCGATAGGTTCCAGCCCGGCATTGCGGACCGCTAGGCACGCGCTTGAGGCGTGACTGGCTCTATACAAGATACGATTGTACCTGAAGTTTCGCTGTAGTGATAACAGTGATTCAATATTAAGGCTTTTTCCGCGTCTCTGCGCGGAAAAAGAGGCCCCTTCGGGGCAGTTTGCACTGAATCACGCGTAAATTTGTAAAGACCAACATATTTTGTTTGAAAATTCTGCTAAGCGTCTTGAGCAGTCGCAAGCACCCCTCTTTCGGTATTTCTTCCTCTTTAACCGTGAACTGTGAACCGTGAACCTGGAACCCATTTTCATCATCAGGCCAGGTCCAGCAGATCGGAAAAGCTCAGAAATCTGCCCGGATGACTCCAGATGGCGGTGACCTTGGCCCCTGGTTTGTGCACGCCCTGGCTGGACAAGCCGGCGACCGCCTCCAGGAGGTAGGTGCTGATGTCATTCCGGGGCAGGCGGTAACGGAATCCGTCGACAGTTATCTCCACCAGTCCGCCTGCAGGCAGCCGAAAGAGACCATGCTGGTTCAACCTGGTGTCGATGAACACGTTCCACAGCACAAGGAGACACTTTTCTGTGCTAAAGGACAGACTTAGCCGGGTGTCATGATCGTAATGGAAATCCGGGTTGAGCCGGTCCCCGATGTGTCCGAACTCGTGGTAGAGGATATACAGATCCCGCTCTGTGGGGCGAATCATGGGGTGGATGGCCAACTGGACATTGTTCCCCTCATCCATGCGCACATGGATGTTTTGATCAGTTTCCTCCTCGACACAGACCAGACTCAATTCGGAGGCCATATCCCTGTATAAAGGATGATGCTTGGTCACGATCTCGAGCAGCCGCTCGTCAACCAGATTTCGGGGATCGAATACTTTCATGTTATTGAGCCAAGTGTTTATGAAGTCATTGGCCATTGGGAGTCTGATTAGAAAATATTCTATCAGCATCGCTTGGAACAGGTCAAGAAAGGGAAAAGGAAAGAATGTCCCCCTATCAGGAAGGGAGTGACCATGTTTCCCAGCCTGACACAACCGTGATTGCTGGTTCCAGGTCAAAGGCCATGTCGACCGGGCAGGCCAGATAGCCTGCCGAGACTTCGTCTTGGCCATAAAATGCTCTCAGTCGAGTGATTCCTTTGGTATCTTTTTTTCCTGGTCGTTCCTTCAGCTTGCACTCGATGGCGATCAGCCTGCGGTCTTTTTCCAGAACCAGGTCGACCTCGTTTCCCCCTTGATCACGCCAGTGCCAGAGCCCGAGGGAAGGCTCGCGCCAGTCTCTATAGCGCAGCCATTGGTTGATAACGTGATTTTCCCACAAGGCGCCGGCCTCCTTCGAAGACCAGAGGGAACTGGCTGAATCAAAGCCCATGAGGTAAGCCGCCAGTCCAGTGTCGGTGAAATAGAGTTTTGGGCTTTTGGACAGTCTTTTGCCCATGGACCTGTGGTATGGTTCAAGAAGATGAATCTGGTTTGATGCCTGGAGCACACTCAGCCATTGTTTGGAGGTGGGAGTCGAAATGCCCACATCTCTTCCCAGTTCTGAAAGATTGAGGATTTGACCGCACCGAACGGCACAGGCCCTGATGAATCTCTCAAAATCCCTTAGGTTGCCGACATTCAGAAGATTTCGAACATCGCGCTCCAAATAGGTGCTCATATACCCCTGATACCATCGTTGCCGTGACGGCCGGGCTTCGAGGTTGGCCCAAAGAGCAGGGAAGTAGCCGTTAAACAGAAAATCCTGCCACTGAAAATGGCGACTGACTTCTCCGGTCAGATTCCATTCTTTTCCGGAGAGGCCCAGGAAAGGCACAACCGCAACTCTGCCGGCAAGACTTTCAGAAAGGTTTTCCATGAGCATGAAGTTTTGTGACCCGGTGATGATAAAGAGCCCGTTTTCACCTTTTCTGGAATCCACAACGGTCTTTATGTATCGGAAAAATGATGGGGCGTACTGAACTTCATCCAGAACAACCGGAGGCGGAAACCGGTCGAGAAACTCCTGGGGTCTTGTCTCGGCTGCTTCCGCATTCATGGCCGCGTCCAAACTGGCATAGTGGTATTCAGGAAATTCTCGTTCAAGGATGGAGGTCTTCCCGGCTTGCCGGGGACCCACCAGGGCGACCACCGGAAAGGTCCTGGCCAGTGCTCTGAGTTCGTTTGACATTTCTCTTTCAATCCACATAGTGACATATTTAAAGTTAAGGTTAATGTTTGTCAAGATATAATTTTATATATTTGAAAGAAACGAGTGAGCTATGGAACTCAACCAGAAATTATTCCATCATTTTGCGCCCAAGGCGGACGGAATCCGGGTGGAGCACCTGTGCATCGGACTGGGCTACACCGCGGTCGTCAACAGCCAGGGCGGAGTCGGCCTGGCCGGTACCATGTTTAAGGACACGGCCCAGTGTACAAAGGTCAGAGGCTACGTCGATTTTGAAGGCGGACCGGCCCTGACTCTCCTGGAGCACATCAAATCGTCAGATTCGATTCACCGGGCCATGGCTCTGGCCCTGATCAACAGCCTCAACCATGCAGATGCCCTGGCCCTGGACGAGGACCGGCAAAACAGGGCCTTGTTCGGCAAGCTGGCTCTGGGCAAGGGGACAAGGGTGGCCATGGTCGGATATTTTCGGCCGATAGCCGTCTGGTTGAAAGAGCTGGGCGCGCAGCTGGAGGTGTTCGACCTGGGTCGCGGTCTGGGAGACAGGGAAGAGTTTTACGGCAAATTGCGGGGCTGGGCCGAGGCCTTGATCATGACCTCCACCTCGATCCTGAATGAAACCACGGAAGAGGTCCTGGCCCGGGCGGGCAGAGGGCTGAAGACCGTCCTTCTCGGCCCCAGCACCCCTCTGGCGCGCGAGCCTTTTGCCCATCTGCCAGTGCACATGCTGGCCGGGATGGCGGTCCTGGATGGAGACAGGGTCGTAAAGGCCGTGCGTCACGGGACCGGAACCCCGGTCATCCAAAAATATGCCCGCAAGGTGTATCTGGACATTGAGGATTGAATATATTTTAAAACGATCTTCCTGTTTTAAAATCACAGGTACTTGAAAAGGCCCTCGATCTCCTGAAAGTTGTTCCTGACCTCTTGCCTGCCTTGAACCGGACCGCCGTGTCCGGGCAGGATGAGGTCTATCTCCAGGCCGGCCACCTTGCGGATACTCTCCTTGATCTCCGAGGCGCTGCCGCTGGGGAGGTCGGTCCGGCCCAGGGAGCCCTCGAACACGAGGTCACCGCTGAACAGGGTCTTGTGCCGCGGCCAGTAGATACAAATCTCGCCTGGGGAATGCCCCGGTGTCTCCAGGATCTCCAGATGGACGCCGCCCAGGACCAGTTCCCCTTCTGCCAAATACAGGTCCGGCTCGGGCAGGTTGACCTTGCCTGCGGTGTAATCGAGGATAAAATCGTATTCCTCTTTGGAGATCCCGAAGCGGGTCCCGCTACCGAACTGGAGCACCCCCTCGATGTGATCCGGGTGAGCGTGGGTGACCAGGACCGCGTCGATCTGACTAAGGGACATATTCAACGAGGAGAGGCCCTGCAGGACATGGTCAAAGAGATGACCGTGCCCGGGATCGATGAGGATGTTCTCCTTACCGAGGATCAAATAGGTGTTGCAGTTGTTCTCCATGTGGCTGGTCCAGAAAAATGCGTAGAGATCGTCGAATACTTTGTAGAGCATACTTCACCTCGTCCGTAGTTCATTAAGGAGATGGCCAGAGTCCTGACTTTGCGCGCGGAATGAGTCTCCCGGGTCTATTGGCTTGCTGGTGTTGACCACCATTCTCCCTTTAAATAATCAACCGCCTTTGCGGGCAGACTCAAGCCCATTGCAAGGCAAAACACGACAGAATGGCTGTTCATGGCTTTTACTCACAAGACGGTTTCTCGTCCGGTTTAGGCCTCTTCATGATCAGCAGGATCGGTCTCCTGTCGTTGGGAGACGCTTCCCTCGCCTGCCCGTTGTTGTCGAGGATGACATAGACCAGGTCATCGTCCATGCACAGACCCTCCGCCCTGCCGAAACGCATGCTTGCGTAACGCAGTTCCGGGCTGGTGACAATGCTTTGGTATGACCAGGCCGAACCTTCCTCAAAACCCTTGTCTCCGGGCCTCATCCGACAGATCAGGTAGGCGCCCCGCTCCAGGACATAGAGTCCGCCTGCGTCCCGGAAAAGCCCGGAGAAGTCCGGGGATCTTCCCTTTGGAAAATGAAACTTGGATTCATCACGCTGGTAGGCCTTGACAGACAGTGCTTCCCCGAGCGAGAGTTCGATGATTCCCCTTGGCTGCCTCTCGGCGCAGAGCACAAATCTGCCTTCACCAACAGAGGCGATCCCCTCCAAGTATGCGTTTTCGACACGAAACAGGCCTCTGGCTTGGCCGTATTCTTTGAGGCTGGGCGTTATCCAGGCCGCCCTGCTTCCTGTCGGGCCGACCCGCAGGACGCGGCAGCGAGCCTCGCTGGCCAGGTAGAAATCACCCTCTTCATCGAAGGTGATGCCTTCGAAATCGAGCCTGCCGCCGGACAGGGCGGGCGCATCCTGAAAAACCACTGCTGGAGTTAGGATCGCAGCCTCTTTTTCTATCTTGATCTTGAAGATCGTGGCGTCATGCCGGTCAGAGACGGTAAAAAGCGAAGAGCCCCGGATGGTCAATCCCGAGGGCTGTATGTTCGCCGGACCCTCAACTGGCAGCCACTTCACAAGCTCAAGGGGGAGAATCTCGTCTGCTTTGGCCCATGAACCCGCCAGCAGGAGCATAGCCAGCATCATTTTCATTGCTCGAGGGATCATGGCTTTTGTTCTGCCGGCAACATATGCTCTTATCGGCTTCATGAGCGATATCCGGCCTCTGTTTGGCAAAAACCAGGCACAGGGGCTCACTGCCCGACCACTCTGAAGACTGTCCGGTCCAGGCCGGTGTTTCCGTTTTCAGAATCGTACACATAGACCAGCACTTCGTAGACCCCTGGCTCATTGACCTCGAGTCTTCCCTGGAATCGACTCGGGGTCCCGGCATATGGCAGATCGATATCAGCCACGCGCTGGCCGTCTTTGCTGACAAGCCCCTTTATGTCCATGGCGGCGGAATCCCATAGCCCGCCGGGCTCGAGAGGGCAGCCGCAGCCCATGCTGATGTTGGCCTCAACATCAATCGGCGTCCCGGATTCAAAGCGGCTGCTCGAGGCCGGGGCCAGGATGTCCACGACCATACCCGGCAGGACGAGAAGGAAGGCGTCGCCTGCGGTGATGTCTTTTCCAGGGATGATCCACTGCGTTGCGCCGGCAGAGTGGGCGGATTGCGGCTGAGCCAGGGGGCCATAAGCCTCAATTCGAATCAGGGTGGGCTCCTCGAGGTCGATGGTCGCGGTATAATGGGCTGCGTCTTGGCTGCTCAAGGGCTGTGTCGATCTGAGGGGTGTCTTCATGCTCCGTTTGGTATCGCCGGTACCACCTGCAGTCTTTCCCTCATCAAGAATCCTTCCGGTCATGGCATCCGTAAGGACAACCCTGGCCCCTCCCATGCTGCTGCCGATGAACTTCGAGCCTTTGGCCTTGACATACACCTTGATATCCGTGGGTTCTGCCTGCACCGTGGAGCAGGCAAGCAGAAGACAGAATGCATACAGCAGACAACGCAATTTCATGAGGCACCTCCTTGACTTGGATCCAAGTTCATCAAGAATGATACTCTTCATGTCTCTTAAATTCAAGGATCTCGAACCATAAACTCGGTGCCGGTCAAAACTGTTTAAAAAAAGAAAAGGGTTTCGGCAGGATGCCGAAACCCTTGAAAATTCCTGGTGGAGACGATGGGATTCGAACCCACGACCTCAGCCGTGCGAAGGCTGCGCTCTCCCAACTGAGCTACGTCCCCGGAAAAGCTTGAGGAAGCCTGTAAAGCGGCCTCCGCCAGACAGGGCATTTGTACTGTGCCTTGGCCCTGGCTGTCAAGCTTGAAAGGAGCTAATTTGAGTGCTCCGCCGGGCCTTCATCGAAGACTAACAGATGAACCGGGGAAACAGTCTCAGGTGGTCCTGATCCCAAACTCCTGGAGCTTTCTGTAGAGCGTGCTTCTGGCGATTTTCAGCTCCCGTGCAGCTTGGGACAGGTTGCCGTCGCACTCCTCCAGGGTGGTCTCGATCATCTCCTTATAGCCGTTTTTCAGGGACCCTAACCGGTTCCTTCCGGCCCGGGCGGTTTTCGTCGTTCTCAAAGGCAGGTGTTCTTTGTGGATGGTCTCACCCTGACTCAAGAGCAGGGCCCGCTCCGCAACGTTTTCCAATTCCCGGATATTTCCCGGCCAGGGATATTTTTTCAAGGTCTCAAAGACCTTTTTATCCAGTCTGGGCTTTTGTATCCCGGCCTCGGAGCATCGCCTGTCCAGAATGTGCTGAAACAGGAGTTCGATATCCTTGGGTCGATCTTTCAACAGGGGTAGGAAGATCTCAATCACGCTCAAGCGATAGTATAAATCTTTCCGAAAATCCCCTTGTTCCACTTCTTCCATCAAATCAGTGTTGCTCGCGGCAATAATCCGAACATCAATCGGGATCGTTCTGGCATCTCCGATGCGCATGATTTCATTCTGCTGCAGGACTCTGAGGATCTTGACCTGGAGGTCCAGGGGAAGGCAGTTGATCTCATCAAGAAACAGGGTCCCTTTATTGGCCAGTTCAAACTTGCCGATCATCCCTTTTTGACGGGCTCCGGTAAAGGCCCCTCCTATATATCCAAACAGCTCGGATTCGATAAGATCTCTCGGGATCGCCGGGCAGGATATGGCCACAAACGGTCCTTTTTTCCTGTTGCTGTGATTGTGGATGGCCTGGGCGAACAGCTCTTTTCCGGTCCCGCTGGCGCCGATGATGAGCACCCTGGAGTTCGTTTTCGCGGCTATCTTGGCGGTCTCGATTTGCTTGGTGAATTTTGAGCTCTTCCCCTTGATATCATTGAACTCATATTTGGCGTAGTTTCCTCCCAGCTTCTTGGCTAGATTCAGGAGCCTGCTTTTTTCAGATATAGTCATGATCGAGCCGAGGATCTTGAAGGAGGCATTCCGGATGGGATCCACCCGTGCCATGTAGTTCCGGGCTCCATCAGGACAAAGAAAAGTGACTTCTGTCGGTTCTATCGGTTCACCGGAGTCAAACCAGTTATCCGTCGTCAAACCGGATTGAATTAAATTTTCAATGCCCTGTCCGGTGAGGGAATCGGGTTTGACTCCCAGCATCCGGCTGGCGGTCTGGTTCAAATGGGTAATGATCTTATTGTTATCTGTGGCGATGAAACCATCGGTCACAGAATTGTAAATGCTGGTCAGCATGATGTTCAAGCGTTGCGTTCTTTCGACCAGGCTCCTCTCCCGCAACTGCATTTCTATGGTTTTTGCCGCGGAGGTGACCAGAGCCAGGGTATGCTGATGCCGTCCAATTGAAGGGCCGGACAGGGTGAGGGCCCCGAGAAGCCTTTCCTGTACGTCTTTGATGGGTGCGGATGAACAGGTCCATGGATGGTGGTACAGGTTGAAATGTTCAGCCCCGGTCAGCTGGATGGCCTTTCCCTCTTCAAGACAGAGTCCGATGCCATTGGTCCCGGCATTTTCTGTGGAGCGGATACAACCAGGGATATAAAAATTCTGCTCAGCCATGGCCATGACCTTCCGGTCGCCTTTGACCGCAAGCACCTGGCCTTTCGCGTCAGCCAACGTTTCAATAAATCCGGTGCCTCGGACGGAAATCTCAATCATTTCCATAATCGGCGTCGCGATCTTGATGAACTCCTGATACTCGGTTAGTAATGCAGAGATGCTTTCCTGGGAAAGTACGGGTGGAGAAGGAGGTTTTATGGGATCGAGGCCCAGTTTTAAGCATTTCATCCAGGACCTGAGGACTATGGCTCGAATTGAATCAGTTGGTGCCGCTTGCCCTCTTTGAACTACCTTTTCCCAGATCGGCTTCACCGGATCAGTGGAATCGATCCCCTGTTTTTTCTTCATCCGAACTTCATTTTGGGGCGTATCCGTCATGATCGCTGCCTTTTACTTTAGTTATTGCCGGAAAGACCCATTCCTTAGTTTTAGTCCGGGCGATTTCCCGGACTTCTCTTTTGCAAAGATTTTTTCATTCCATAGACTGATCCAATTCTGGTTCTTTCAAAAAGTTCTTCGGCTCTGTAGGAGCTCCTGACCAGAGGCGCACTGGCCACTTCTGAAAACCCCCGTTGTCTGGCCTCGTGGTCATACCTGGCAAATTCCTCGGGATGCACATAACGGACAACTGGGTGGTGCCTCTGGGATGGCGCCAGATACTGGCCGATGGTCAGCAGCCGGCATCCGTTTTCACGGAGATCATCCATGACCTGGAGCACTTCTGTCGGAGTTTCTCCGAGCCCGAGCATCAGGCCTGACTTGGTAATACAGGCTTCGGCGGCCAGTTTCAAGACCCCCAGGGATCGTTTGTAGTCGGCCTGAGGTCGCACAACCCCGTACAATCTGGGAACAGTTTCCAGATTGTGATTCAGCACGTCCGGCTTTTGCCTGAGGATGTCATTCAAGGCCCGAGGGCTGCCTTCCAGGTCGGAGATCAAAACCTCGATTCTGATCCCGGAGTCCTGGTTATGTATGGATTCCAATGTCTTGGCCACATGCCTGGCGCCACCATCTTCGAGATCGTCGCGGCTGACCATGGTCAAGACGCAGTATCGAAGACCCATTTGGTAAACGGCCTCGGCTATTCGCCAGGGTTCTTGAGGGTCCGGGGGGTGGACCGATGTTTTGCCCACTGCGCAAAAGGTGCATCTTCGGGTGCATGTCGGCCCAAGAAGCATGAAGGTCGCGGTTCCCCGCTGAAAACACTCGAGCTGATTAGGACAATGAGCCTCAACGCAGACAGTGCACAGCGCCCTTTGTTTTATCCCGGCAAACAACTCGGTTTCCTTTTTTGCAGCAGGGATTTTGATTTTCAGCCAGGCTGGTTTCTTATCGTCAGTCATCATTTGCTTCCTTTCCCGGTCGACCGGGGATTTGGTACCCTTGCAGAGGCCCCTGCTAATCCAAGACAGAGCAGCCCTGACCGAGCGTCGGCCGCATTTGCAATGTAATTGTCCTGATTTGAAACAGTTGTCCTGTTTTCGAACATATGATGAAAATATAGTATTGTGGTAACCAAATGGAATTGTCAAGCAAAGTTTAAAAATAGAGGTAATCGACTAAGGCCCTTATCTGAAAACTGGTTCTGACAGGTGCTGATTCTGCCATACACGGTATTGCATTTGCAGATGTAGGTGGGGCAAAGGAATGAACACACCAATGTTGTCTTGTCGGAGGATCTCAATGAAACTAAAAATAGATGTGATGGTTGATCTTTACAGGACCATGAAAACTATCCGTGAGTTTGAGGAGAGGATAGTGGATCTCTACGCAAGAGGTCTTGTGCCGGGGCTTGCGCATCTGTATATCGGAGAAGAGGCAGTTGCCGCCGGAGTCTGCGCCACCCTGGCCCAGGATGATTATATCACCAGCACGCACAGGGGGCACGGCCATGTCATCGCCAAAGGGGCTGAGTTGAAGCGCATGATGGCGGAACTCTTCGGGAAAAAGACCGGATACTGCAAAGGCAAAGGCGGCTCTATGCACATCGCGGACATGGAGGCCGGGATTTTGGGGGCCAACGGCATTGCCGGCGGCGGACTGCCCATAGCCACCGGCGCGGGCTGGTCGGCCAAATGGCGCAAAACACAGCAAGTTACGGGCTGTTTTTTTGGCGATGACGCCTCCAATAACGGAACATTTCACGAAAGCCTCAACCTGGCCTCCATTCACAAGTTACCGGTTGTTTATGTCTGTGAAAACAACCTCTACGGGATTTCGGTCTGCCAGGCCAAACACATGCCAATTTCAGACATCTCAATCCGGGCCACTGCCTATGACATCCCAGGGGTGACAGTGGACGGCAACGACGTGATCGAGGTCTATCAAGCGGCCTTCAAGGCCGTGGAGAGGGCCAGGGCCGGAGAAGGCCCGACGTTGATCGAATGTAAAACATACCGCTGGCGCGGGCACCACGAAGGAGACCCGAATCAGGGGGGTCGATACAGGGCCAAGGACGAAATCGAATCCTGGAAGGAGAAATGTCCCATTGCCCGATTAGCCGGGAAAATGATCCAGAACAAGCAAATCACCGAAAAAGGACTGCAGGATATCGATGACCAGGTGGTCCGGGCCATTGAAGAGGCGGTTGCATTTGCCAAACAAAGCGAGTTTCCTGATCTTGATGAGATGTATGAAGATGTTTTGGTGAATTAAGGGGAAGGGAAGATGCGAGAGATCACCTATTGCGAAGCGTTGAATGAGGCCTTGCGGGAATCCATGCGCACCGATGAACGGGTTGTGATCCTGGGCGAGGATGTCGGGTGCTACGGAGGAATATTTCAGATTACCAAAGGGTTGCAGGACGAGTTCGGACCGGACAGAGTGGTGGACACGCCTATCGCCGAGGCCGGGTTCGTCGGGGCCGGAGTTGGGGCCGCCCTGACCGGCATGCGCCCGGTGGTGGAGATCATGTTCATTGATTTCACCACGGTCTGCATGGACATGATCATCAACCAGATGGCCAAGATGCGCTACATGTTCGGAGGCAAGGGGAAAGTGCCCATGGTCCTCAGAGTGAATATCGGCGCAGGCCGGGGAACGGCGGCTCAGCATTCTCAGAGTTTTCACTCCCTGTTCATGCATATTCCCGGTCTCCTGGTGGCTGTGCCGGCTACGGCCTATGACGCTAAAGGCCTGCTCATGGAGGCCATTCAGAACGACAACCCGGTTATCTTTGTCGAGCACAAGAGGTTGTACAATACCAAGGGGGATGTGCCTGAAGAGAGCTACACCATTCCTTTCGGCCAGGCCGAAATAAAAAGAGCGGGCACAGACGTAACGGTGGTGGCCACTCATGCCCTGGTCACCGAGGCCCTGAAAGCGGCAGAAGAGGCGGCCGAGAAGGGAATAGAGGTGGAAGTCGTCGACTTGAGGACCCTGGTCCCTCTGGACAGGAAAACAATTCTTGATTCGGTCAAAAAGACCGGACGGCTCCTGGTGGCTGATGAGGACAACATCACCTGCGGGGTCGCCTCGGAGGTATCGGCCCTGGTTGCAGAAGAGGCTGTTTACGCCTTGAAGGCGCCGATTCTCCGCAATGCTTCCCCGGATACGCCGGTTCCTTTTTCTCCGCCTCTGGAAAAGGCCTATATGTTCGGGCAGGAACGGCTGATGCAATCAATCCGGAATCTCATGAAATACTGAGCACGGGGGGAGTATGGCTACAGAAGTTGTCGTCCCCATGCTTGGGGTCACGGTGGAAAAGGGAAAGATTGTTGAATGGCTCAAATCTGAAGGCGATCAGGTCGAGAAAGGGGAAGCCCTGTTCGTGGTCGAGGCCGAGAAGGTCACGACAGAAGTCGAAGCTCCGGCCACGGGCGTTCTGGCCAAAATTTTCATACCAGCGGACAGGGAAATGCCGGTGTTGTCTCTGGCCGGATTGATCATCGAGCCAGGAGAAGAGATCCCGGAGGAATATAGGAAAGTAGCTTCGCCCGCTCCACCGGAAAAGGGTGGAGGATCCTATCCGGAGCAGACTCCGGATAGGAAAAAAAACGCACCTGAGGCCAGGGATACTGCAGTCAAGGCCGTACCGGCCGCCAGAAGGCTGGCCAGGAGAAAGGAGGTCGACCTGGCAGGTCTGTCAGGGACCGGACCTGACGGAATCATCCGCTACCAGGATGTTGAACAGGCAGCCGTTCAAGCACAAGAAACAACAGCCAAAGCCTCGACTCTGGCCTCGCGTTTTGCCGCCAAACAAGGGGTTGACCTGGACCAGGTCCAGGGAACGGGCGTTCGCGGACGCATTATGCAAAACGATGTGCAGGAGGCCTCGTCAGAACAGACAGCGCCCGGTTTAGGCAAGGTCATCCCCATGAATTCCATGCGCCAAGTCATTGCCAGGCGCATGTCGGAGAGCGCCTTCACCGTCCCGCACATTTCCTTTTTTTCGGATATCGTTATGGATCCGCTTCTTGCCTTTCGCAAGGCCATTCTGCCGGATTTCGGGGAGCAATTTGATCTCAGGCCTTCTGTCAATGATTTTCTCATCAAAGCGGTTTCTTTGAATATTCTGGATTTTCCTATGCTCAACGCACAGCTGAAGGAAAACGAAATTCATATCATGCCCGAGATCAATGTCTGTCTGGCTGTGGCCTTGCCGGAAGGGCTGATTGTTCCGGCCCTTTCCCAGACAGACCAGGCGGGGTTCGCGGACCTGGTCAGACAGCGACGGGACCTGGTGAACCGGGCCAAATCAGGGACATTGACCATGGACGAGCTGCAGCGGGGGACCTTTACCATCTCCAGTCTGGCCCAGTTCGATATCACCCATTTCACGGCCATCATCAATCCGCCCCAGAGCGGAATTCTATCGGTGTGCAAGGCCAGAGATGAACTTTACCTGGATGACGGCCAGGTCAAGACCCGAAAAGTCATGACCCTCGGTCTATCCGTGGATCACCGGATTATCGACGGGGCCATGGCGGCGGATTTCCTGCAGCATCTCAAAAAAAGGCTTGAAAGGCCGCAGATGACCTTTCTTTGCGTCTAAGCGGCTTGAATGGAGGAAAAATGTATGACTTGGTAGTCGTCGGCGGCGGCCCCGGCGGTTATGTGGCCGCCATTCGCGGAGCCCAAGCAGGATTGAAGACCGCGCTCGTGGAAAAAGAAGCCCTGGGCGGCACCTGTCTGAACAAGGGCTGCATCCCCACGAAGTGTTTGGTTCATGATGTCAACCTGTATGACCAGTCCAGAAAGTCGCGGGTCTTGAGCGGCCGGGAACACCTGCAGATCGACCTGGACGCTGCGGTCAACCGAAAGCGTCAGGTGGTCGATCGCCTGGTGGGTGGTGTTGCTTCTTTGCTCAAAAAGCAAAGAGTTGAGGTTTTCAAGGGAACCGCCAAATTGATCGAGCCGGGGAGAATCCGGGTCGACGGCGGGCAGGAATCCAGCCGGACTCTGGAGGCCTCCTGGCTCATCCTGGCCACGGGTTCCAGGCCGTCCGTGCCGGGATTCATCGATGTGGACGGGTATTTTGTCCAGACTACGGATCAGGCCCTGGAGGCCACGAAGGTTCCCCGGCAGGTGGTCATCATCGGGGCTGGGGTCATCGGCATGGAGATGGCCGGTATATACAGCAGGATCGGGGCCGGGGTGAGCATTGTGGAGATGTTGCCGGACATCCTGCCCGGCGAGGACCGGGACATCAGGAAGGTCATGACCAGGGAGCTGAAGAAAGCCAAGATCAGGCTCCACCTCGGGGCAACGGTCCGCGAAGTCAATGGTCAGCACCGGGAAGTCCGGTTCCAGGATAACAAGGGGGAGGAGCAGGTCCTGGCCTGCGATCTGGTCATCGTGGCCACCGGCAGGTCCCCGGTGATGACCGGACTTGAGGCGGTCGAACCGGGACTCGACATGGAAGGTCCCTTTATCCGGGTCGATGCATTTCAGCGGTCCAACCTGCCCGGGGTCTATGCCATCGGAGATGTGGTCGGCGGGATGATGCTGGCCCATAAGGCGTCGGCCGAGGCGGAGGTCGCCGTGGACCACATCCTGGGCAAAAAAAAGCGGCTCAACCATCGCAACATCCCTCGCTGCGTCTGGGGCCTGACCGAAATAGGCGCTGTCGGGCTGTCCGAGGAAGAGGCGATTGAGGCCGGTTACGTCGTCAAGACCGGGACCTTTCCCGTGAAAGCCAGCGGAGCGGCCCAGGCCATGGACAGTCCCCAGGGGATGGTCAAGATCGTGGGCCAGCGCGAGACCGGAGAAATTTTGGGGGTGCACATCATCGGCCCCCGCGCCACGGACCTCATCGCCGAAGCCGCAACCACCATGTCCATGGAAGGGGCGGTGGAGGACCTTTATGAGACGGTCAAGCCCCATCCGACCTTGAGCGAAGCCGTTATGGAGGCCGCCATGGACTGGAACACGAGGGCCATACATAAAACAGGATAACCCCTTTGCTTCTGACAGGGATAGCCCAGAAAATCAAGATACCGGTTGGAATTCATGAAATTCAATAATAGCATTGCCTTGATCACCGGAGGCGGGAGGGGCATCGGCAGGACCACGGCCATGGAGCTTGCAAAAGCCGGTGCCCGGGTTCTGATTTGGGATGTCGGCGCAGAGGACGGGGAAAAAACGGCCAATGAGATCGACTCCCAAGGAGGGACGGCCTTTTTTTCCACTGTGGACATCTCTCAAGTCGGTCAGATCCGTGGTGCTTACCAGGAGATCAAGAACCGTTGGGGCCTAGTCGACATTTTGATCAATGCTGCCGGAATCTGCAACGCCCAGCCCATTGAATCGATAACAGAAGAAAAGTGGGATCGGCTTTTTTCCGTGAACCTGAAAGGGACATTCTTTTGTTCCCAGGTGGTCATGGACGGAATGAAGAAGCAAAAACAGGGAAAAATAGTGAATATGGGCTCAGTGGCCGGTAAATTGGGAGGCATTGCCGCAGGTGCTGACTATGCTGCTTCAAAAGCCGGCGTCATGTGCCTGACGAAATCTTTTGCCAGAACGCTTGCGCCGTATAATGTCCAGGTGAACGCAGTAGCTCCCGGGGTGATTGAGACTGAAATGACCAGGCAGCTCTCAGGCGGGAAATGGGAAAGATACCTGGACACGATCCCGCTCGGTCGCATCGGCAGCGTCCTTGATGTGGCCAAGCTCATTATGTTCTTGGCCTCGAAAGACGCGGATTACATCACCGGAGAAATCATTGACATCAACGGGGGACAGTACATGGACTGAGCCTCGTTCACAGAATGGTCAAAAATATACTAGCCACTAACAAGGAGAAGTTGCACATGTCTTCGTACTTGGAAATTTTTTCGCTTCAGGGACAGGTCAGTTTAGTCACAGGCGGGGGGCGGGGTATTGGACGCGGGATAGCCAAGGCCTTGGCCGGGGCCGGGTCCGATCTCATGCTCGTAGCCAGGACCAAATCCCAGTTAGAGGAGACAGCTCAGGAAATAACCACAGCCACTGGACAACGGGTTGAAATCATGGTGGCTGACGTCAGTCAAGTCGAAAACCTGGAGCTGATTTCAACAGAAGCCCAGAAGGCCTTCGGCCATATCGACATCCTGGTCAATAATGCCGGTTCAAACATTCGAAAACCTTTTTTCGAAGTAACCGCTGAAGATTATCAGATGCTCATGGATCTTCATCTTCGTTCTGCCTATTTTTTGAGCCAGCAGATTGGAAAAAAGATGTCTCAAAGGGGGAGAGGGAAGGTTATCAACCTGGCGTCTCTGACCAGTAAGATTGGCATACCCGATATTTCAATATACGGTGCAGCCAAAGGCGGGGTCTTTGCCTTGACCAAATCTCTGGCGGTTGAGCTGGCTCCCTACAAAATCAATGTCAATGCGGTTGCCCCCGGGTATGTGAGAACGGCCATGACCGATCCTGCCTTTCAAGACAAAGAACGATACGAAGCCATGCTCTCCAGAATCCCATTGAAAGAGTTTGGAAAACCGGAGGATATCGGAAATACGGCCTTGTTCCTGGCTTCACCGGCCTCGGATTACATCACCGGTGAAGTCATCTTTATCGACGGCGGCTGGATGGCGGCCTGAAGATAAAAGGCATACTGACAGCTATGAAGTGCTTACGCAAACTAGATACCGGACCGGGAAATGTCCGTCTGGTTGATTTGCCCAAACCCAGGCCTCAGCCGGGCCAAGTTCTGGTTCAAGTCAAACGAGCCGGTATTTGCGGAACCGATCTGCATATATTCCATGGCCAGTTTTCCAAGGTCAGGCCTCCTGTCACCCTGGGCCATGAAATATCCGGCGTGGTGGCCGAGGTGGGGTCAAACACAGCATCCTGGACTCCCGGCGAACGGGTAACCGTTGAAAGTGAAGCCGCGACATGCGGGCAGTGCCGTTTTTGCCAAACGGGCCGCACCAACCTTTGTCCTCAGCGTCTGGCCCTCGGCTATGGCCAGGATGGAGGATTCGCCGAGTTCGTGCTCGTCCGGGAATCCGCTTTGCATAGGCTCCCGGACAAAGTCGGTTTTTCAGAAGGGTCTCTGTGCGAACCATTAGCCGTCGCGGTGCACGCTGTCAGAGAAGTCTGTCACATAAACCCGGACTCATCCGTGTTGATCACCGGGCCCGGAACGATCGGCCTCCTGGTCCTTCAGCTGGTTCATCTTGCAGGGGCACGGGCCTTTCTGGCAGGGCTTGAATCAGACGAACTGCGTTTTGAGGTTGCCGAGAAAATCGGCCAGAAGGCCGTCCTTCGGGCCGGACAAGAACCGATTTTCAGGCAGGTCGCTCAGTTGTGCGGTCAGCAGGGCGTTGATGTGGCCTTTGAGTGCTCCGGCAGCAGTCAGGCCTTGAACGAGGCCCTGCAGTGCCTCAAGCCGGGAGGTTCCCTGGTACAGGTGGGATTGTTCGGAACAACTGTTCAGATCGATTTTGACCAGGTGGTCGCCCGGGAATTGAATCTTCACGGTTCCTTTGTGCATACCCGGAAGAACTGGGAAGAAGCGCTCCGTTTGCTCAGGGCAGGACAAATCGATCTCCAATCTATGATTTCTTTGGAGTTACCGATTGCTGAATGGCGCAAGGCCTTTGAGGTAGCCGGACAAGGGAGGCAGCTGAAGGTAGTTCTTTCTGTTGATAATTCTGAAAACTGAGTCTAAATACAAAATATAGGGGAATACAGTTATGATTAACTTTCAGCAAGACACGGCCAGTTCTTGTTTGGTGCCGAGACAGATTGTCTTCGGCGACGGGGCATCAAGGACGATTGCCGATCACTTGAAAAACTGGTCAGTGTCCACAGGACAAGTTTTGGTGGTATCGGACGCTGAAATCTCAAAAATGGGATTCCTGGACCCGGTGATGGACGCGCTCCAGAAGGGCGGGTTTTCCTGCAGTTTTTTCGATGAGATAGCAGGTGAACCGGATTTATTTATTGCCAATGAACTGGTCAACCGGGTGCGTCGGGACCCATTCACGGCCGTAGTCGGTGTCGGGGGGGGGAGCGCCATGGATATGGCCAAACTGGCAGCGGCCTTTGCCGGCAATCCTGGACAGGTGGAAGAGAATCTGGGGCCGGCCAAATTCGAACACCAGCCACTCCCACTCGCACTGGTGCCGACAACCGCTGGAACTGGATCCGAAGCCACGGCCATCTCGATGCTCTCGGTGGACGACAAGAAATCGATCGTTCTCAGTCCGCATCTCGTCCCCTTGATCGCTGTTCTCGACCCGTTGCTGACCAGGAGCCTCCCTCCCAAGGTCACAGCGGCCACCGGACTGGACGCCTTGAGTCATGCTCTGGAAGCCTATATGTCGACTCGTGCAAACCCTTACACCGATTTGCACGTTTATAGAACCTGTCAAATTATTGCTGCCTTTTTAAAAAAAGCTTACGAGGACGGGACAGACCTGGAAGCCAGGCGGGCCATGCTTTTTGCGGCCCATAGCGGGGGGATTTGTCTGAATGCCGGTGTCGTCCTGGGGCATTCCGTGGCTTACACCATATCAAACAGAACACATTACCCTCATGGCACTTGCTGTGCTATGTCGCTTCCGTATGTCCTGGCTTATAACAGTTCAGCTTGTCTGGAGCGGTTAAAAGCCCTTGCCTTTGAAATCATTGGTCTTGAAGATGCAAGTCCGAAAAATCTAGTCACCTGGGTTTCCAGCCTGGCCACAGATCTCGGGATTCCCGGATCGTTGCAGGAAATCGGCCTCTCTTTGAATGATCTTGGAGAAATGGTGGACGAATGCCTGAACAGGTATCCCCGCCCGAACAATCCTGTCGCCCTCGAGGAAAAAAGATTGACAAAGATGTATAAGGCATTTTTTGAAGGAGATCCTCTAGGTTATTACGATAGAATCGAACAGGAATAGGAATCATGTTTTTTCAAATATGAACCTTTAAACTAAAGGAGTTTGACCATGAAAACCTGTATGCGCATCGGCCTGTTCATTTTGTTGGTAGGATCTTTCTTTTCCACACACCTTGTTTTTGCGGAAACCTTGAAAATTGGAGCCCTGTACCCGCGATCCGGTAGCTTGGCTCTGCTGGGGGAAGAAAGCTGGAGGGGAGCGGAAATCGCCCGTCTTGAAAAAAACAGGCAGGGCGGCATCAACGGACAAACAATTGAATTTATCAATGCTGATGGCCCGACTCCTTCTGCAGCCCGCTCCGAAGCCGAGCGTTTGATAGAGCAGAAAAACGTCGGCATCATTCTCGGCACCTATTCCAGCTCACGTTGCATGGCCGCCACTGAAGTCGCTGCCAGGAAACGCATCCCTTACTTTGAGCTGGGGGCCATTGCCGTGCCGATTACCGACCGTGGCTACAGTACGGTCTACCGGACCTGCCCCAATGCCTCCTATTTCAGTAAATCGCAAATTGATTTCCTCATTGACTTTTACAGCAAAGAAATCGGAAAGAAACCTTCGGAGCTCAAGGTGTCGATTGCACACGAAGACTCAGATTATGGAACCTCAGTCGCGGACAGTTTTTCAGAATATGCCGACGAGAAGGATATTCCGGTTATATCGATAGAGCCTTACAGCGCAAACTCTTCAGACCTCTCTTCAGTTATCTTCCGCTTGAAACAAAAAGACCCGGACATTGTCGTGCTGGTTTCCTATGCGCAAGACGCAATCCTTTTTTCCCGCCAGGCCCATGAACTGCAGTTCGACACACAGTTGTTCGGAACCGGCGGCGGGCACAGCCTGTCGTCTCTTGTCGACGCCCTGGGTGCGGAAAATGTAGAGGGTGTATTGAACGTCGACTTCACCCAGTACGAAGTGAACAAGGACTTTACCCCGGGGTTGGATAAATTTCTCGAACTCTACAAAGAAACCTTCAACGAACCTCCGAGGTCCGGCCATTCCCTGGCCAATTACATGGGGGCCAACGTCCTATTCGAGATTCTGGAAGCAACCGGCGGCAGTTTGGACCCATCTAAAATTGCAAAGGTAGCAGAGAAAATGGATAAACCCCAAGGGAGAACCGCCACAGGATGGGGGGTTAAGTTCTCAGATAAGAATCAAAACCTGCGGGCCAATCCGTTGGTCACCCAGTGGAGAGACGGCAAGCTGGTCACCGTCTGGCCGGAAGGGGCTGCGGTCATGGAGCCGCTCGTCCAGTAATCACTTTGTGCCGGGAAACGCTGATGTGTGTTTCCCGGCAGATCCGGTCCGGCAGACCCTCAAAGCGGGTTCTGCCGGACCATTTTAGGAGTTCTTTGCATCGCCGTATGGGGGCATGCCCGATCTTGATGGTTGAGAACTGAAGAGAAAAAGGATTACCACTAATGGAGTTAATGATTCAGGTCTTCGTATCAGGGCTTTTGCTTGGCGGAATTTATGCGATTATCAGCATCGGTTTGAATTTGATTTTTGGTATTGTTCGCATAATAAATTTTGCTCACGGCGAAATGGTAATGATTGCCATGTACTTAACGTATTGGTGCAATGTACTCTACGGTATTGACCCATACGTTTCGATTTTAATTGTTGTTCCAATAATGTTCTTCATTGGTGTGATTATTCAAAGAATTGTTATTCAACCAATTTTAGAAGCATCTTCCATAATGAGGATTTTCACTACGGTTGCTCTCTCTTTAATACTTCAAAACATCGCATTGATAATATGGAAAGGGGACTTTAGATCTGTTCAGACATCTTATTCAATGTCCACGGTACAATATTATGATATTATATTCAGCGTTCCAAGGCTTATTTCTTTCATAGTAGCGCTTATTTTTTTGGTTATACTTTATTATTTCCTGAAATATACTTTTGTTGGGAAAGCGATGCGAGCAATTGTCGAAGACTATTCTGTTTCTAGGTTAATGGGCGTAGGTGTAGAAAAAATGTATATTTTTGCTTTTGGTCTTGGGTCGGCGTTTTGCGGTCTCGCGGGTGCTCTCTTAATGCCTTTTTCTTCAGTCTATCCTACGGTAGGACTTCATTATACACTTGTTGCGTTTGTTGTCGTTGTCCTTGGAGGGCTGGGCAATATGGGCGGGACTCTTTTAGCTGCACTTTTCATTGGTATCGTTGAGTCCTTCAGCGGAACTTATTTGGCACCAGCCTTGAAAGAAACCGTCTACTTCTGCATTTTTATCGCCGTACTTTTAGTCAGGCCCCAGGGATTATTCGGAAAGGGAAAAGGCACTGAGGAGGTGGGCTTAAAGTGAAGACAAAAGTATATCAAACAGCTGCAATCCTTGCCGCTTTTCTGGTTTTATTGGTACCGCTGGTTATAGAGTCCTCTTTTGTCCTGCACATGTTCATCCTGATCTTTTTTTATGTCGCCTTGACCAGTGCCTGGAACATTCCTGTGATTGGAGGGAAGCTTTCCCTGGGACATGCGACCTTTTTCGGGATAGGCGGTTACACCGCCGCCATATTGTATGTCAAATTAGGGATTACACCCTGGCTGGGTATTTTTGCTGCTGTTTTTGTTTCTTTGATCGTCGCTGGAATCATGAGCCTGCCCCTGATCCGATTACGTGGACCATTTTTTACCCTGACCTCGATTGCTTTTGCGGAGATATTACTGCGAATAGCCATTTATTGGCGAGATTTGACCAACGGTACCGTTGGCATCAACATCCCTTTTAAACCGGCCCTTCTCAACCTGACCTTTCAAAGCAGCAAGCCGTTTTTTTATCTTGTTTTTCTATTAGCAGTCATCATTGTCTATATCACCTATCGTATTCGGTCATCAGCACTTGGCTATCACTTACGGGCAGCAGCCTCAAATGAAGATGCGGCAAAGGCTCTGGGCGTGAATGTCTCTTTGGTTCAGATCGTCTCTCTTATGTGGAGTGCGGGACTGACAAGCTTTATCAGTGTTTTTTATGTCTTTTATATTTATACGATAGAACCACATACTCTTTTTTCATTCACCCTTTTTTCCCTGCAGCCTGCCTTAAATGGTATTATTGGTGGATTGGGTACCCTCTGGGGGCCTGTTATCGGTGCCATTCTCATGACGCCGTTTGGTGAATTTTTGCGTTTTTATCTTGGTTCCATTCAGCAAGGCTTGAACTATGTCGTCTATGGTGTTGTTTTGATCATTGTCGTTGTTTATATGCCAGGAGGCATCGACTCCATTTTGAAGAAATATTTCAGGCGAAATTAAAGCCAAATCTTTACTCTTTAATTTTAGGAATATTCTATGACGTTACTGCAGGTGACAGATATTTCAAAGCGTTTTGGTGGGGTCAAGGCCGTTGAAAAAATGCAATTCGATATTGGAAAAGGCGAGATCGTCGGTCTGATCGGTCCGAACGGCGCCGGGAAAACAACGCTGCTGAATCTCATTTCCGGCCTCTATTCTTGTGACTTCGGCCATATCTATTTGGACGGCTTAGAGATTACAAACATGGCTCCTCATAAAAGAAGTCTAGTCGGGATCGGAAGAACCTTCCAAGTCGTTCAGCCTTTTGAGATGACCGTTTTGGAGAATGTCATGGTCCCGGCCCTGGCCCGGGAAAGGAACCCACACAAGGCACGGACGATGGCCCTTGAAGTGCTCGAGTTTATGAAGCTTGAAAAGTATTGCAACCTAGAGCCGGAAAATCTGACCCTGGCCATGAAAAAAAGGATCGAAGTCGCCAGAGCCCTGGTCACCCGACCGAAGCTTCTGCTGCTTGACGAAGTGTTGGCCGGCCTGAATCCTACTGAAATTTCAGAAAATTTACCGCTCATCACCCAGGTTCGCGACACCGGGATCACCATTCTCTACATCGAACATATAATGGATGCCATCATGAAGGTTTCGGAACGGATCCTGGTTATGAATGAAGGAGAACTCATTGCGACAGGAACACCTGAAGAGGTGATCCAGACAGAATGTGTGATTAAGGCCTATCTCGGTGAGGAGGTACTTGAATGTTGAACGTTCAGGAAGTTGAAAGCTATTACGGTGAATTTCAGGCTCTTAGAGACCTCACCTTCGACGTTCCGGAGGGAAAGATCGTGGCCTTGCTCGGACCAAATGCCGCCGGAAAGACAACCACACTGCGGACTATCAGTGGAGAAGTTCAGTGCCGCAGAGGGGAGGTCAGCTATGCAGGCCAGCGGATCGACGGACTGAAACCGGAAAAGATTGTCGATATGGGCATTTCTCAGGTTCCCGAAGGACGCAAGCTTTTCAATTCCATGACGGTCAGGGAAAATCTGGAGCTCGGGGCCTATACCAAAAGGGCGCGGACCTCCTTGAGAAAAAACCTGGAAAAAACATACCATATTTTTCCAATCCTCTACGAAAGATCAAATCTTCTCGCAGGTCATCTCTCCGGCGGCGAGCAGCAAATGTGCGCCATCGCCCGCGGTCTGATGTCGAATCCAAAACTGTTGATGATCGATGAAATGTCGCTGGGTCTCTCCCCGGTCTTAGTGAAACAAATGTTCGATATGGTCAGGACAATCTCCACAACTGGTGTCACGATTTTGCTCGTCGAGCAGCAGGTCAATTATGCCTTGAAGATCTCAGACTTTGTTTACATAATGGAAAATGGGACAATCATTCTTTCTGGTCCTGCCCGGGAAATTTCCGGCAATGAACATGTCAAAAAGGCATACCTCGGGATATGAGGGGCCTTGAAACACCACCCGAAATAACTTTCCACCAGCGGAGCAGTTATTGATGCGTGCCTTTGTGAAGTATGAGCACAAACCGTATGCCGCGGAGTTACGAACAGTGGACATTCCCCGGCCAGGTAAAGGGGAAGTGCTCGTCAAAGTGGCCGCATGCGGGATCTGTGGCAGTGACTTGCATGCCTACCGTGGGGCTCCGGGGTATGAATGGGTGACACCGCCCCTGATCCTCGGTCATGAGTTCAGCGGCACGGTTTGCGAAACAGGGCCGGAGACGAGCCGCTTTGGAGTGGGGAACCGAGTGGCGGTCATCGGGATCCAGGGCTGCGGCGCGTGTTGGGACTGTTGCGCCGGCCGCACCAACCTCTGCCGGCGACGTCGCGTCATCGGCTTGAGCATGGACGGAGGAATGGCCGAGTATGTCCTCGTCAATGAGAAGGACCTCCTTCCCATCCCCCAGGAGGTGGACCTGAAGCAGGCCGCTCTGGTGGAACCTTTGTCCGTGGCCGCCCATGCCCTGGCCAAGGCCCGCCCCTACCCCGGGCTGAAGACAGTCGTCACCGGCCCCGGGCCTATTGGACTGTTCTGCGCTCTCATCTCAAGGCATTCAGGAGCGCCGACACTTCTGGTCGGGACTGAGCAGGACTCAGGGACCCGACTCCCGGTCGCGGAGCGTCTGGGACTGTCCACCCTGACCCTTACCCAGGATGAGACTGAAGCGGACAGCTCTTCCTTTTTCCAAGGCGGGCCACCCGATCTCTGGGTCGAAGCCTCGGGCTCCCCCCAGGCCCTGGATCTGGCCCTGCGCTCAGTGGGTCGGGGGGGGAGCCTCATTGTCGTCGGCATGTATGAAGCCGCCTCTACCTGGCAGCCCACCCAGAGCGTCAGGGCCGAGCACAGCCTTTTTTTCAGTTATGCTTCAACCTGCAGCGACTACCGGTTTGCCTTTGATTTCATGGTTGATGGTCAAATGAACACGGACAGCATCGCCACTTGTTATTCCTTAAAAAATGCCGGTTCCGCATTCAATGCCGCCATAAAAGGTCAAACCGTCAAACCGTTGCTTATCCCCTGACATGAGAGCAGGACAATGAAATTGGAAAAAAATTTTATAGACCTGTGCGACCTTGCAATGACCGCTGATGCAGCCGCCGCATTATTCGGGATCACAGCTGCATGCGACACAACCTCTGGGATCCCTTCACAGGTGGTTCAGAGCAGATCGGAAAAGGTTGCAGTTTTTCACCGCAAATACGGCTGCTTCAATGAACAGGAATATGCGGCCGGGGAGAGCCTGATGCTGCCGCAGCGCATCATTGCGGAGATGCAGAAAATTTTTCCGGAGGACACAATCTATACCTGTGATGCCGGAGAAAACAAAAAGATATCATGTCGCCGCTTTTGGGGAAATGAGAAAACATTCATAGACACAAACAGACAGCCAGGGATCAGGATGTTCATCTGAATCAACGGGCCCTGTTTTGAAAAGCTCTTTGCTTCTTTCTTACTATACGGGTTTCAGACTATGGATTATTTGACAATGATCTTTGCCCAGGGACTCCACGGTCTCGTTTACGGGATGCTGCTTTTTTTGGTCGCCTCAGGCCTGACCCTGATTTTCGGGATGATGGGGGTCCTCAATTTTGCACATGGAGCCCTGTACATGCTTGGGGCCTATTTTTCTTTTTCCATTATGCAGACAACCGGTCAGTTTTGGCTGAGTCTCCTGCTGGCTCCGGTTGGCGTAGGCCTTCTGGGGGTTGTTATCGAGAGATTGTTTTTACGCAAAGTCCATAAATACGGACACGCCCATGAACTGCTCCTGACCTTCGGTCTGGCCTATATCATCGAAGAGCTCGTCAAGTTGATTTGGGGAAATTATCCCCTGCATGTAGAAATTCCTAAGATTTTGTCGGGTTCCATCCAATTGTTGGGAGTCACTTTTCCAACCTATCGAATTTTCATTCTTTTCGCTTCGATCCTGGTCTTTTGTATTCTCTTTTTGATTCTTTATAAAACACGGGCCGGCATAATCGTGAAAGCCTCGGTTGACAATGCAGATATGGTCAACGCCCTTGGGATCAACGTCCCCATGGTCTTCATGATCCTTTTCGGGGTAGGCGCCGCTCTGGCCGGATTTGCCGGGGTTATTGGAGGGCCGTATCTGATCACCAACCCCGCCATGGCGGCAACAATCATTATCGACCTCTTTGTGGTCGTGGTCGTGGGCGGTCTCGGTTCACTGCAAGGCGCCTTGCTGGCTGCCTTTCTTATCGGAGAGCTTCAGTCTTTCGGTATTTTATTCATCCCGAATATGGCCATCGCACTTGAATTTCTCCTGATGGCCTGTGTTCTGGTGCTGAAGCCCGAAGGGTTATTGGGGGAAAAGACTTCATGAAAAAAAACTGGCAAAAGTTCGTCGTCTTCTTTCTGATCATTTGCCTCTTTGTGCTGATGCCGCTTATAATCAGTGAATACAGACTGAATCTGGTGATCACCATGTTGATCTATTCGCTGTTTGCGGTCAGCTACAATATCATATTCGGACAGGGAGGCCAGCTCTCCTTCGGACATGCCGCCTATTTTGGGACCGGAGCCTATACGTGTATCCTCTTGATTAAATATTTTGAATGCTCTTTGCCCCTGTCGATCGCTGCAAGCGGCTTGAGCGGAGGGCTCCTTGGCCTCTTGCTCGGGGCGTTTATTGTCAGGATGAAAGGGGTGCCTTTTGCCTTGATCACCCTTGCTTTTAACCAGCTGATCTATATTTCGGCCGAGAAGTTCAGAGGGATTACCGGCGGAGAGGACGGGGTGGCTGCATATCGCCCCAATTTTTTCATAGGCGGTCTGGAGATCGACCTTTTTAGTACGATCAACTGGTATTATTTTGTTCTGTTTTTGGTCATCGTCTGTATTTTTTTCTGTTGGTATTTCACCCAAACCCCTTTGGGCCGACTGAATTTTTGCCTGCGGGACAATGAAGAAAGAGTCAATTTCATAGGATACAACAGCTACTTATCCCGCTTGTTGATTTACGGGTTCGCCTGTTTCTTTGCAGGAGTTGCCGGTGGACTTGCTTCCTCCTTTCAGGAGTTTGTGACCACTACCTTTATCAATCTGGACAAGTCGTCTGAAGTCCTGATGATGACCTTTATTGGCGGTGGAGGGAATTTTATTGGACCTATCATCGGAGCCTTTTCCTTAACCTTTTTCAACGATATCATATCTGGCCTGACCGAACGATGGTCCTTGATTCAAGGAATTTTGTTTATTATTTTAGTATTGTATGCACCAAACGGCCTGTCGGGAATCTATCGATCCGTTAAAGATAAATACATGAGAAGATGACCCATGAATAACGCACATACTATTCTCAAAGTGGAAAATGTGAAAAAAAATTTTTCTGAGGTCCAGGTCTTACAGGACATAAATATTGAAGTCATCGAAGGAAACAAGCATGCGGTCATTGGCCCGAACGGCGCAGGGAAAACAACTCTGTTCAATATTATCAGCGGCATGTTCCCTCCAAGCGGAGGAGAAATCTATTTCAAAGGACAGCCCATCACCAGGCTTTCACCGTACAAGAACAACCGGCTCGGAATATCCCGGTCATTTCAAATTACGAATATTTTTCATAGAATGACCGTTTTTGAAAACATTCGAACGGCTATTTTTTCCAAGAAGAGGATCCTGTTTAATTTTTTCAAACCAGTATCCAGGTACCGGGATGTCAATGATGAAGCTCTGGAAATCCTCAGCATGATTAACCTTGACGACAAAAAAGATCTTCTGGCCGGCGCACTCTCCTACGGCGAACAGAGATCGCTAGAGATCGGTATCACTCTAGCGACAGATCCTGATCTGATCATGCTTGACGAACCAACTGCCGGGATGTCGGCTGATGAGTCGAAAGATATTGTAAAGATGATCAACAAGGTGTCCGAAAATAAAACGCTTCTCATTATTGAACATGATATGGACGTGATTTTTTCTCTTGCTGATATGATCAGCGTGATTCATTACGGGCATATCTTAGCATCTGACCTTCCAGACAGCATCAAAAAAAACGAACATGTTCGCAGCGCCTATTTAGGAGATCAATAAGCATGCTCGAACTACAAAACATCAATACCTTCTATGGCCAGAGTCATGTCTTACATGATGTGAGTCTGACAGTAAAGAAGTCGGAGATTGTAGCCCTGCAGGGAAGAAACGGAGTCGGAAAAAGCACTACCATCAAAACGATTATGGGGTTGGTGGACAACAAACGGGGATCAGTCTTCTATAAAGGTCAGGACATAACACATCTCAAACCCTATCAGATTTCACAGATGGGCATCGGTTTCGTTCCGGAGGAGCGATGGATATTTCCCTCGCTGACCGTTTATGAAAATTTGTTGATAGGTATGAAGGCCCAAAAAGAAAATGAAAAAACATGGTCAGTGGAACGGGTTTTCGAAAAGTTTCCTTCCCTGAAAACCAGGAGCAAATCAAAAGCTGGGAACATCTCCGGTGGGGAGAAACAGATGTTGACCATAGCCAGGACCCTTATGGGCAATCCCGAACTCATACTCATTGATGAACCAACCGAAGGCCTGGCCCCCTTAATCGTCAATCAGGTCGCTGAAATCATTCAAGAGATCAATGCGGAAGGCATCACGGTGTTCTTGGTTGAACAAAAGCTGTCCGTGTCCTTGAAACTGGCTGATCGAGTGTACGTGATGAGCAAAGGAGCCATCATGTGGCAGGGGACTTCCCTGGAACTTGGAGAAGATCACGAAGTCCGCAAACGATTCCTTGAAGTCGGTGTTTAATAACGTTATTTCTTGCATTGCAACCAAACAAGGGAGGTAAAAATGAAAAAGAAAATCACAATCGTATTGGCTTTGGTGTTGGCGGTTCTCTTCAGCACTGGTCTTTCCTGGGCGACTGACGATGTCGTCAATTTCGGCATCTGCGAAATTCGTTCCGGGGCCTTTAAAACTAATGGAGACAGAACTATCTGGGGCATTAAGGCCGCTGTGAAGGAGGCCAATGAAAACGGGGGCCTGCTGGGAAAGGAGATCAACCTGATCATTGAAGACAACCAGATGAAGGGGAACATCGCGGTCCAGAAAGTCAAAAAACTGGTCATGAAAGATGACTGTGTCGTTGTGATTCAAGGATCTTCAAGCGGCGTCGGAGGGGCCATCGGCCAGGCCATGCCCAGGCTGAAGAGAATCTATCTGGACACAAATGCCGAAGCCATGGGCATCACAGGAGAAAACTTCAACCCCTATGTTTTCAGAACCTGTTTGAACGCCGGGATGCACGTGAAGGCCCTGGCTAATTACTTTGCCCATGAAACCGACCTTAGAAAAGTGTTTTTCGTTAACCAGGATTATTCCTGGGGCTATGATGTGGCGGAATATTATGAAAACGCGATCAAAGAAATGGCTCCTGATACAGAGGTGGTGGGCAAGGAGTTTCACCCTGTTTTTAACAAGGATTTTGCCTCGTATGTCAATAAAATCATCTCATCCGGAGCGGACTATGTGATCAGTGGGAACTGGGGAACAGACATGACCCAGTTGGTCGTCCAAAGCCGGAAACTCGGTATGGATCTTCCCATCGGGGCTACCTTTCTCGATGATGACGGTGTCATGAGTATCGCCAAAGAGGCTGCGAAAGGCTGTATCCAGGCCAACATGTATATTCTTGGGGTTGACACCGAACGGGCCAGGGAGTTTGAAAACACCTTTCATAAGTACAGTGACGGGAAGTGGCCTTCCTTTGTGATCATGGAAGCCTATATTGGCACAAAGATGTTTATTGAGGCTGTCCGCAAGGCTGGATCATTTGATACTGAAGAAATTATCAAAGCTTTTGAAGGCATGACCTGGGAAGGACCCGTCGGAACCATCACCATGCGCAAAGAAGACCATCAGGCCCAGACTCCTGCCGTCATAGCCAAGTATGCGGAAAAAAACAAGTATTATGATCATCCTTACCTCACACCAGTGAAGATCATCCCTGCCGAAGATATTTCATTGACACTCGAAGAAAGCGGCTGGGAACCCTGGAAAAAATAAAAATCCAATTTGAGCCTCGAACCATTGGTTCGAGCCTCAAATTGGATGACAGTAAGATTGCTTTTTTCTACTTTTCTTCAAATTGGATCCTCTTCCAAGGAGACGACTACCATGGAATATCTGCTGCGAGTCGATGTCACGACCCGGGGAGTCGCCTACGAGCCAGTTCCTGAAGCCTACAGGCCGCTCGGCGGGCGCATACTGACCGCCAGAATATTGAACGATGAGGTCAAACCTACTTGCGGGCCCCTGGGGAAAAACAACAAGCTTGTCTTTGCCACCGGCCTTCTGGCCGGAACCGCGGTCTCCAGTTCCGGACGTCTGTCCATCGGGGGCAAGAGTCCCTTGACCGGAGGCATCAAGGAGAGCAATTCCGGTGGGACCCTGGCCGCCCGCCTGGCCGGGATGAACATCAAGGCCCTCGTCCTGGAGGGGCTGCCGGAAGACCGGACTCCTTCGATCCTGGTCATCGAACCGGAGGGGAGCAGGCTGGTTTCGGCCGGCGCCTACGAAGAGATGGGAGTCTATGCCTTTGCCGAGGCCATGCGAGAAGAGTACCCCGGGGCCTCCGTGGCCTGCATCGGCCCGGCGGGTGAGCGTCGCTACAAGGCAGCCGGGGTGGCGATAACCGACAAGGACGGCTGTCCCAGCCGCTACTGCGGCCGCGGCGGCCTGGGGGCGGTCATGGGCGCCAAGGGCATAAAGGGCGTGGTCATCCCGGAGAAGAGAAAGGTCCCGGTCGTCCGGGAGCAGGCCTTCAAGGCCGCTCTGCAGCGATACACCAGGATCTTGAAGGATGCCCCGAGCACCCGGTCCTACCGGGATTTTGGAACAACAGCCATGCTGGAGAGGGTCAACGACCTCAAGGGGCTTCCGGTCAGGAATTTCAGCAGCGGGGTCTTTGAACAGGCCTCTCGAATCGATGCCCGGGCCCTGGTTGGGAATATCTCGCAAAGAGGCGGCCAGGGACGGGTCTCACATGCCTGCATGCCCGGATGCATCATCCAATGCTCCAACGTCTATGTGGACGAGGCAGGAAAGACCATGGTCGCGCCTCTGGAATACGAGACTATCGCCCTTCTTGGTTCCAACCTGGGCATAGGGGATCTGGACGCCATCGCCCGCTTGAACTGGGCCTGTAACGATATCGGCCTGGATACCATCGAGATGGGCGGGGCTCTGGGCGTGGCCATGGAGGGCGGACTGGCCTCTTTCGGCGACGCCGGGGCGGCCCTGGATCTGTTGGAGGAAGCCCGGCAGGGCAGCCCTCTGGGACGGGTCCTGGGAAACGGCGTCGCTATCACCGGCGAGGTCTTCGGGGTGCCGAACCTGCCCGTGGTCAAGAACCAGGGCATGCCCGGCTACGATCCCAGGGCCATCAAGGGCATGGGCGTGACCTATGCCACCACGGCCATGGGGGCCGACCACACGGCCGGCCCCACGGCCAGGGCCGAGGTGGATCATGCCTCTGCCGGAGACCAGGCCGATCTATCCCTTAAGATGCAGAAGCTGATCGCCATGTTCGACTGCAGCGGGCTTTGCCTGTTCTGCATCGGGGCGGTCGCGCCCCAGCCGGATCTCGTCCTCGAACTGATCAATGCCCGTTTTGGCTGGGACAAGGACCTGGATTGGCTGAACAGCATGTATGTGGAGATGATGCGCCTGGAGCAGGCCTTCAACGCCCGGGCCGGGTTCACGAAACTGGATAACAGATTGAACGAGGCCTTCACCGAACGAGCGCTGCCCGAACTGGGGACGGTCTTCGACGTCCCTGA
>JAIPDR010000198.1 GCA_021737615.1 Desulfohalobiaceae bacterium
CAGACATAGATAAAAGACGGCCTGCGGGCCACACCGATCATTGATCCGGCAATCGGTCCCACAAATGCGATGATGACGATAATGACGATCGGATCCATGCGGTTGTTATGCCAGGACATTTGAAAGAATGCAATCTATCCTTCCATAATCAAAAAGCCTCAATTTCAGAAACCGCAAAAAAACTGAGTGGGGATTTGTGGAAGTCATAAAAGAGGTGGGCCTGCCGGCCGTGATCACCTTAATTCCTCTTCAAGAAAAAAGCTGTGACGGCTACAGGTGGGAGGAAGCATGCAGGATCCTGGATGAAAACGGCGCCGACGTCATCGGGCTGAACTGCGGCCGTGGACCGGATACCATGCTACCGATTCTGGAGAAAATACGCAAAAAAACAAATTGTTACATAGCAGGCCTCCCTGTGCCCTATCGAACGACACGGGAGCAGCCCTGTTTTTTCGATCTGAAAATGCCGGGACAAAAAAGCGCTTTCCCTGTTGGGCTGGATCCTTTTCTCCTGACCCGGTTCGAGATGGCGGATTTCGCTGTCAAAGCTCGGGATATAGGCATTAACTACATGGGAGCCTGCTGCGGCGCAGGTCCTCATCACATCCGGGCCATGGCTGAAGCTCTTGGCCGCATAGTTCCTGCAAGCAAATACTCACCTGACATGAAGCTGCACCCCATCATGGGTTCCGAAGACCCAGTGAAACGATATTGTTTCGCCCCATAAGATGTGGAGGAGGCTAACTAAAAAAATTCCCGTCTGCAAGGAGACCAACTTCGGCGGGCAGCCACCGACAAAAGCCGATTCACTTTTAACAAAGATGTGGATAGGACTATGAAAAAACAATCAATTGAGCGGGCTGTAAACCTCGGGCAGAAAATGCAGCATATTTTCGTGGCCACATCCGACAACAAAGGGGATTTGTTGCATAGAACTGAAACGTGAAAACAGTGTGTTCCAATTTTAAATCAAATTTCTTCCTTTCTCTTTGAATTCACTGACCACCAATCTGGAATATAGGACAATAAGCAAGTAAAAAAAAAATCACTTCATTATTTTCAAGCCAAAGAGGTTTTGTGGCATGCAAATTGATTGTAATCAACCAAGCTCAAAACAATCATGAGGTATGTTCTCAAATAACCTGGCACGCCTGCCAGATTCATATGATATAGTACACTCTTCGATTTTTTTCCAACAGGTTGTAGGCACCTTGGTTTTCAGTGGAATGAGTGTTTGAAAATCTCAAAACACGACCGGCCGGAAAGAGGCTCACATCTGTCGGAACCGATGGCTGAAGGCGCGGCTGACCTCCAACGGTTCGGGGCGGTCCTTGAGCTTGACCGTTCCCCCTCCGGTCAGGTTTCGCTGAAAGCGCTGCACGCAGGTGATGTTGACGATGGTTTTGCGGTGGATCTGCCAGAATGTCCCTGGATCAAGTTCCCTGGCCAAACTGGTTATGGTCTTTTTCACCAGATATTCCGCGGTCCTGGTTACAACCAGGGTGTACTTGTGACTGGCCTGAAAATAGCAGACCTCGTCCACTGAGACCAACTGCACTCCCCGGCCATGCGAGGCCTTGATCCATTGCAGATAAGCCGGAGATTCCGATTGATTCAGGCGCTCGAGCTGATGCTGGATCGTCAGGGGCAGGGCCTTCATCGATCCGGCTTCTGATTCCAGTTCAGACTGCAGGCGCAGGACGGTTTTTTCGAGCCGCGCCCTGGTGACCGGCTTGAGCAGATAATCCGCAGCCGCCTTCTCGAAGGCCTCCACAGCATAGGCATCATAAGCGGTCACAAAGACGATCCGGCTCTGTCCGGCAATCCTTCCGGCCACTTCCATGCCGCTCATTCCCGGCATTTTGATGTCCAGAAACACGATCTCCGGATTATGTTCACGGACCAGGTCCAGGGCTTGCCGGCCGTTCTCGGCTTCAGCGCAGACAACCAGCTCCGGCCAGATCAGTGCCAGCTGGGACCTGAGATGGGTCCGCAGGTTGGACTCGTCATCAGCAATGAGGCAACGAATTGTCATGGTCGACACCCTACATTCGAATGCGGTTCCAGGGCTTTTTTAAGGACAGAACAAAAAAAGACATGACACGTAGGATGGGTCATACTGGTGCGCCCCTGGCCGAGAGATTTCTGCAAGTATTTGTTTTAATGCCTTTACTCATTCCTCTGCCGGGAGCTCGATCAAGGCTCTCAACCCGCAAGGCTGGTTGGCCTCCAGAAGCAGGCGACCCTGATCCCCGTAAATCGAACCAATCCTTTCCATAATCGTGGACAGGCCGGTGCCTTTTCCCTGATCCTCCTGCAGACCGAGTCCGTTGTCTTCCACAACGATCTGCAGTTTGTCCTTTCTCCGGGCAAGGCCAACCCGAACGTATCCACCCTCGATCTTGGGCTCCAGGCCATGTTTGATGGCATTTTCCACAAGGGGCTGAACAAAAAGGGGCGGCACTTTGTGTTCCTTCAGTCTTTCGTCCAGATCAAGGGCATACTCCAGCCTCGGGCCCATACGCACCTTGAACAGGTTCAGATAGGCCCGGACAAGCTCGACCTCCTGTTCAATGGTGATCCATTCCTGCCTCATCAGGAACAGGCTGGAACGAAGATAGTCGATGAAATCCTCGAGCATGGCCCTGGCCCGGGCTGGTTCCTGATCCAGGAGGCTGAGCACCTGGGAGAGGGTGTTGAAGAGAAAATGCGGCTCAACCTGGGCCTGGAGCCATTTCAAATTGGATTCCAAGGCTTTTTTCTCCTGAAAGAGCCGTTTGATCTGCTCTTCCTGCAGCCTGGACTCAGCAGCGAAGATCCGTTCCCGGGAATAAAAGAAATAGCTTATGATGCTCCCGAAGACTATGCCCAGGCCGATGATTTGCGCCACTTGACCGGGTTCGGCAGGGTCAAGGACGTCTCCGACCAGAACTTGCCCTGCAGCCAGGCCCAGCAGGGAGCCGAGGAGAATGGCCGCGGCTACGGTCATTGTCCGAGCGGGGATCCGCTGTGGCCTCAACCAGATGAACAGGGCCAGCACTGATGTGCAGATGCTCAAACCGATGCACTGGGAGAGCGCGAAGTTGACCCCCAGGCCGCCTCCAAAACCGATCCAGGTTAAAAAAAGGGCAATGCCGGTGTTGAAGAGCACAGTCCAGAGATAGATCTTCACAACGGTTCCCGGGCCGCTTCCTTCGAGCTTTGTCATCATCAGGTCCCCTTTTTTTATCAGCCGAACAGGGTCTTCAGCTGCATGAGCAGGCCGAGATCACCTTCGGCCGTATAGTCTCCCTTTATGAAAGCCTGCTGTCCGTCAAGCTCGCCCCTGGCCACGGCCAGCCAGATTTCGGCCGGCGTTCTGATAACCAGGTCCGGTTCCCGGGCCGGACCTTCATGGTAGGTACAGTTGCCGTCAGCGATCCGCAGATGGGCGGTGAAGGCTTCAGCACCGCTCACCTCGAACTCATAGACCGCCCTGAGATCCGGGCTGCTGTCTGCCAGAAATCCGTTCGGCATATTTCGAATCAAGTCCTCGCAGCTGGAGAAGTCCTGAACTGTCTGCTTTTTTGAACCTTTCTCAGGTCCTTGCTTCTTTCGATTCTTGAGCGCGGCTTTCTGCTCTTCGATCCAGGCCTGGCGTATTTCATCGTAATCCGTGCCTGGCGTTTGGGCGGTCTCCTGCTGTATATACTGTTCAAAGCCGTCATACAAGCCATGCTCTTGCCAATGCTGATGGTCGTGGCGCATGATCGATTGCTGGTGTTTCTGGATGAGGCTGGACATGAACAGATAATATTGAAAATCTTCGTCCGTGGCCGGAACCCGCCTTCCCTCCTGGACGGCCCGGATCAGATCCCGGGCCACATCCTCCGCCTTCTGTTCAACCGCTTCCCGGCCTGTGAACTCTCCTGGGCCGGCAGCCATGGCCGCCAGGGTGCCAGTGTTGAAGGCGCCGAAGGTTCTCAGCACAGAGGCCAGATAATGTCCGGTTGCGGTCTCTCCCCATCCGGCCGAGACGCAGACCGACACACCCGGCTTCCATGCGGGCCGGGGCTTGTGGCCCAGGGCCAGGCAGCGGTCCAGAAAGGTCTTCATCTGCGCCGTGACCTGATGAAAGTAAACCGGCGAAGCCAGGATGACGCCGTCTGCCTGCAGGAGCTGCCGGACTATGGATGCCTGATCATCGTTGATCCAGCAGCGGCCCTTTTCCAGGCATAGACCGCAGCCTATACAGTACGAGATCTCCTTATCGGCCAGGTTGATTACCTCGAAGGCCATGGCAGCCGCTTCGATGCTCGGCCGCAGCATCTCCAGCATGAGGGCGGTATTGCCGAACCCGACATGGGGCGAGCCATTGACGGCTATGATTGTTCTCGGTGCAGACATAGCGAACCTCCTGCTCTTTAGATGTTATCCTTTGATGCAGATCATCCAGTATTCAATCAGGTCTGAAGACCGAAGGCGACCAGAACAGCAAACAAGGCGACACAGCCGGCGATTCCCAAGCTCGCGGCAAGACGCAGCCGGACAAAAGCCCGGTGGTAATCGGCCACCGGCCAGTCCGGCGCCTTTTTCTGCCAGGCGACGGTCAAGGCGATAGCCGGAAGGAGCAGGCCCAAGCGCCCGAGGGACAATACACCCGCATAACCCTCGTACCAGATTGCGGCCGTCCCGACACAGGAGGCAGCCAGGAATTTCCAGCCCCACATCAGGCTGATCACACCGTTGGGATAATTGAAGAGATCCGTGTTCCATAGGCTTGGCGTATAAGCCCATTTGGAGTAGGCTGCCGAGAGGGGTTCCCTGGCTGCCAACAGGGAACTAAGCCAGCAGGTGGACAGGGCCAGGCCGCTGACAACCGACCCCCAGATCGTCCAGCTACTGCTCCAGGGCAGGATAGCCAGGCCGCCAGCCAGGCCGAAGAAGGCCACCCCGCTCCATTCAAGCCAGGTCGCTCCGCCATACTTGAGGCGGTAACTGATAATGGCCAGACTCAGGAGCAAAGGAACGATCAGGCTCGAACCTGGAGCTGGGTTGAGTTCGAAGACGATCCAGTGGACGATCCAGGGCAGAAGAGCGAGCTGCATCCAGGCCATGCCCGGCAGGGGCAGCGGACCGGGGGGACGCTGCCCGGGGCGGGACTGCAGGTCGAGCTCTTCCCGGGATCTGAAGAGGCGGTTCATCTGAAGCAGTATGTCCAGATCCCCTTGGACCGTGTATTGTCTCTCCATGAAGGCCTGCTGACCGGAAAGCTTTCCCGTGCTGATGTCCCACCAAACCTTCGGAGACGTTTTGACAATCAAATCCGGAGCAAAAAATTGACCTCGATGAAAAGTGCAGGTCCCGTCTTCCATGTGCAGCTGGTAGATTGCTTCCCGGCTTCCTTTGTTCTCGAACTGAATCGTGACCCGAATTTTCCGGCCCGCCTCCGGATCAAAGGCCAGAGCCATGCCTTGAAGCTGCCAGTCAAGACCGGGGGCATGGAAAATTCTCAGTTTGATGTACCGAGAACAGCAGGCTTCATAGATTGAGAGGATACCCGTCTTAAGAGGCAGCTTTTTGATGATGGTTGATGGACTCTCCATGACAACTCCTGGCTTAAGATAAAGAATAGGCCTGAATTATGTTCAGAACCTCAAAAAAAAAACCGCATCCCAAAACGCCCGGAGGTACTCGTTGGTACAATCCTATCCCAAGATCACGATCCCACAACCTGGAAAGTGACGAATGGTCGATAATAAGGTCTGAATGGTCGTAACTGAGTCTTAGAAACTTACCCGCTCGTCCAGAAACAAAATCCTACAGGTTTAGGCTTCTGAAGGCGGCAAAAAATCTAGGCGGGAAAAGAACGAGTTAAGGAATTTAAAAGAGGTTGTTTCATGAATTTGAAACATGAAGACCAAGTGTTGCAGTTTTGAATCAAATGAGTTCTCCGTCTCTGGGCCGCCTTGGCCGAAGATCTTTACGAACTCACAAAAGACAAGTAATATAATCACTTGATCTTATTCAGACCAAAAGGGTCGTATGGCACGCAAATTGATTGCAGTACCAGTAGTTGGCCTAAATCAGGCTTGTGTCTAGGCTGGCAATGAAACCTTGTAAGGCTTTTGGATGACGGGAGTTTCATTTGGGGCCAACTTCTGGTATCTATTTGAATAAAATGATATTCTCTGGTTTATAAATCAAGATGCTGTTAGTACTTCACCGATGCTGTGTTATACTTGTTGCAGGTCTGATCATGATAACACAAGGCACTGAAATTGCGAAAGGATCGCCAATGACAAAACCTGTGCCCCTTCGCCTGCACGTGGTGTTCAACAATGTGGTGTCCAAATCCCACCTGCAATCCGCCTGGGGATTTGCCTGCCTCGTTGAACACCGGGATACTAACATTCTCTTTGACACAGGCGGTGACGGCCATATCCTGCTGTCCAACATGCAGAAGCTCGGTCTGAACCCTAAAGAGGTCGATACAGTCGTGCTTTCCCATATCCATAGAGACCACACCGGCGGACTGGCCGCCTTTCTGGTGCACAATCACGAAGTCACGGTCTATCTGCCGACATCGTTTCCGCCGTCGATCAAGCACGAGATTCGGACACTTGGGGCCAGAACGGTCTCCGTGTCCGGAGCTCAAAAGCTTTTCGGCAGGTTTTATTCAAGCGGCGAGATGGGACAGGCTTTAGTGGAGCAGGCCTTGATTGTGGACACGGACTTTGGGCTTGTGGTCATTACGGGCTGCGCCCACCCCAATGTAGCCGCCATGGCCGAGCGGGCCTGTGAATATCTCGGGAAGGACATCTATCTTTTGATGGGAGGGTTTCATCTAAGCGGAAGCAGCGAGGCGGAAATTCGGTCTGTTATCAAGCGCTTGAAGGCGCTGGGTGTTGAAAAGATCGCCCCGAGCCATTGCACCGGGGAAAAGGCGACACGCCTGTTTCGGGAAGCATGGGGCAGGGATTTTCTCGAAGGCGGCCTGGGTGCCGTCATCGAAGTGCCGCTTTCAACCGGGAAACAGTGACCTTTCCGGCAAAAAAAGTCCATGACTCCGTATCAAATAGGCATTTACAGGCGATCAAACAGTGTAACAGTTCGATACGAAACAAACAAAAAACCAGGAGGGAAGACAACATGTCTACGGAACAGGAACAATATGTCTGTGCTCATTGCGGCTACACCGCCGATGGCAAGTTCGAAGGCGACATCTGCCCCCAGTGCGGTCTGACCTACTGGAGATGCGGCAAGTGCGGGTTTCTGATTACAGCTGCCATCCCGCCGGATACATGTCCCGAGTGCGGGGAGAAATGCGATTTTCTCAATGTGACCTGCTATACACCGGATTGCGGCGGTCCGGGACACGTTGACACGCGGCTTTAACCGGCAAGGCTTGCGATCGGTGTCGGTGCTCCGGCCTTGGTTACTCCTCTCGGGGATGCATCTGCCACATACGGGCCAGTTCGTCTCTCTCGCAACTGATATCGGCAACATACAGGGTCTCATGCTCGAGGCGCACTGAGACCCCTTGACCTTCGGTCACTCTCCCC
>JAIPDR010000199.1 GCA_021737615.1 Desulfohalobiaceae bacterium
TCATCTCCGTCATATCAAGGATTCAGCAGACGATCAATCCTTTGCTCAAACCGGCTTTCACGAGAATCAGTTTCTGACCGGCAGCCAGGGAATGCATGGCAACCGCCTGTATTGCATCGAGGCTTGCCAATTGTATGACCCGTTTGAAATTAATAATCGTTCAGGGTAACCTGAAGCATGGACATACCAGTCGTGTTCTTTTTTTTACATGATAAAAATACGTTGTAAATTACCAAAAACGGACAAGAGCCATGACCCATCCCCAGCTGACAACCTCCATGCAACAGCCGGAATTCTATCCCCATCCAGCCCAGGAGATCAACCTGATTGAAACCCATATCTCCTATGTGTTCCTGGCCGGAGACTTCGTCTATAAAGTAAAAAAGGGGGTCAACCTCGGTTTTCTGGACTTCTCCGATCTCCGGAAGAGGCACTACTATTGCCGGGAAGAGCTCCGCCTGAATAAACGGCTGGCCCCCGGTATCTATCTGGAGGTCATCCCGATTGTCCTTGATGAGAAGGAAACCATCAGCCTGGGAGCCGATCCGGGCAGCCAAATCATCGACTACGCCCTGAAGATGGTCAGGCTTCCGGAAGAGGGCATGCTCCCCAGGCTGCTGGACGAGGGAACGGCCGACTCCGCCCTGTTTACAGCCCTGGCCGGCAAACTGGCCCATTTCCACGAAACAGCCGCTGCAGTCCCTGAAAAAACCGGACTGGATTTCATGCAAACCCTGCAGGAAAACATGTCCGAGAACTTTTCCCAGACCCGAAACCTCGTAGACCTGGCTGTCACCCGGCACCGCTGCAGCATGATCGAGGCCTACAGCAACTGGTTCTTCAAAACCCACCAGGAGATCCTCTCCAGGAGAGCCGCAACCGGCAGGGTCAGGGAATGCCACGGTGATCTCCGTCTGGAGCATATATGCCTCTATGAGAACGACCTGGTTGTTTTCGACTGCATCGAGTTCAACGAACGATTCCGGTTCATAGATGTGGCCGCGGATCTGGCTTTTTTGCTCATGGACCTGGAATACAACGGATATTGGAGTCAGGCCCGAACCCTGCTTACAGGCTACTTAGAAAAAAGCCATGATCAGGAAATCAGGATCCTGCTCAATTTTTTCAAATGCTACTACGCCTGCACCCGGGCCAAGGTGGCCGGGATCAGGAGCGCGGAAGCCGGCCCGGAGAAACGGGCAGAGACCCTGCATGAAGCCTCTGATTTTTTCGAACTGGCCTTCACCTATGCCTTGCACCTGGTCCGCCCGACCCTGATTCTGGTCTGCGGGCTCATGGGCACGGGCAAGAGCACCCTGGCCCGGAACATCGGGCCCTACCTCGGAGCGGAAATCATCAAAAGCGATGCGGTCCGGAAAGAACTGTTAGGCATTCCCGAGGCCGAAGAGCATCACACCACTTTCGGGAAAGGCATCTATTCCCCTGAAATCAGCAAGTTGACCTATGCCCGCCTTTTTACCCAGGCTGCAAAACATTTGCGGGCCGGGCGTTCGGTCATCCTGGACGCCTCATTCAAGAGACAAAGGGACCGGCAGGAGGCTCAACAAACAGCAGACGACTTCGGAGCCCGGTTTTTGGTACTGGAATGCACATGTAGGCGGCAGACAGCCGAAAAGCGACTGATGCACAGGGAGCACCAGGCAAACGAAGCCTCGGACGGGAGACGTGAACTCTTCCAGGCCCAAAGGGATGATTTCGAACCAATCCGGGAATTCTCTCCCGAAATTCATCTCAGGATTGACACGGACGCATCTGAAAGACAATGCCGGGAGCAGACCCTGGAGGACATCATCAGGCGATTGCGGCCCGAATAACCTGTATTGCATAACCGGAAGCATTTTATCCGGTGTTCCGGTGAAGAAGATATTGCCTTGGACCGTCCGCAAACAAATATCCTCCAGCTTCCCGCATCCAGTCCTCCTCAATGGATTTACAGCCGGAAAAGGTTAATCCGGGTACGTATTTCAAATGATTGCAAGTGGCTGGTTCTTGTAGTAATAAGGCTCAAAAAAGCATGTCGGACAGCAAATTCGTATCTCAAGGGAAGGGATGATGAAGAAAAATATTGTCATACTGATCCTGGTCCTGATTTCCATAGGGGCAAGCGGCTACGGCCTCTTTTTGTATCGCCAGAACGAAACAATTGAGAAGAAATACACCTCGCAAAAAAATGAGCTCGAGACCCTGGCCGCCCGGCAGAAGGAATTGCAGGACCTGAAAGCAGAGAACAAGGACCTCAGAAGCAGGCTCTCTTCCCTGGAGAAGGCCTGCAAAGACTGCAAAACGGCTCTTGCCAATAAACAGGACAGGCTGGAAAAACTGTGGCAAGACCTGTCCGACCAACATCAAGAACTGGAACAGGCCAGACAGACCATCGAGCATCAATACTTGCGGAAACTTCGCATCCAGAACGCCGCCGCACAACAAATACGCGCTCTTGAAATCCAGTTGGAGACTGCCCGCCAGGAACTGGCCCGGGCACAGGAGCACCGAAGACAGCATGAGGACCAGCTGTCGAATCTGCAGGCTGAGCTGAGCGAAAAACAGGGACGTATGAAAAAACTGGAAGCATCCTTTGCGGCCCAGGAACAGGAACTGGCCGAGGCCGAGCTGAAGGCCACCCAAGCTTCCAAGACCATTGCAGATCTGAAACAGGAAAAAGCCGGCCTCTCACAGCAATTCCAGGAGCAGATCGAGACAAAACGGGTTCTCGGGGCAAAGCTCGAAAAGGCACAGGAGGAAGTCAAAAGGCTACAAAATGAGCTGGACAGCAGACAGCAGGAACTGAAGGAAACCAGGCAGACCATTGATAGGCAGGATAAGCGAAAGTTGCGCATCCAACATGCCGCCGCACAACGAATACGTGATCTCGAGTTCGACCTGGTCTCAGCCCGCAAAGATCTGAGCGAAACCAGGAGGTCCAAGGCAGAGCAACAGAACCTGATACAGGAGCTGCAAACTGCTCTGCTTGAAAGACAGAACAGACTGGAGAAACTGGAAGAGGCCCTCGGTATCAAGGAGCAGGAACTGGCCAAAGAAAGCCTTGCCTCCAGGGACCAGGACCTGAAAATGGCCAGACAGGCTCTGCAGGAGCAAGTCGAAAAAAAGCAGAGTATTCAGGAGGCCGGGCAGACCATAGATGACCTTCAGAAGGCAAAACAGCGCATGCAAGAGACGGCCGGCCAACGGATCAAACAGCTGGAGGACAGGGTGTCTCACCTGCAAAGGATTGCCCGGGACAAGCAAAGCAGCACCGGAATCCTGGCCCGTAGGCTTGAACAGCTGCAGGACAACGAGCAATCCTTACAGCAGCGAGTGACTGCCCAGCAGGACAAAGTGGATCAACTCCAGGAAGACATGGAGAGTACTGAGCAGAGGAATCTGGATTTGGAAAACCTGCTGCAGAAAAACCAGGGGGACCTTCAGAAGCTGCAGTCAGAGCTCATAGGGGTTCAAAAACTGAGAGAATACGCTGAAAAACGCTTACAGAAAATGAAACGGACCTACAGTGAGCTCCAGCAGGAATTTCAAAAACAGATTGAAGAAAAGGAGATGACCATAACAGAATTACGAGGCGATCTGACAGTTTCGATTGTGGCCGAGATCCTGTTCGATTCCGGAAACAGCAGGATTCGACCCAAGGGGAAATCGGTTCTCAGGGATGTAGCCAGGATATTGCAGCAGGTGAGCGACAAGAAGATCCGGGTGATCGGGCATACGGACAAGGTCCCGATCGGTCCCAGGATAAAGGACAGATATCAGACCAACTGGGAGCTCTCCGCGGCCCGTTCCGCCAACGTGGTCCATGTCCTGGAAGGCTTTCTGCCCCCAGAGGGCATGGAAGTGGTGGGCCGCTCGTTCTATGACCCGGTTGCCGGCAACGACAGCAAAGAGGGCAGGTCCAGAAACAGACGGGTGGAAATCGTCCTGGCGCCGCAACTCATCCATTAAAACAAAGCCGGCTGCCTAGCAGCCGGCTTTGTTTAAGGAATGTTTTTTCAGAAAAAAACCAGCCCTATCGGCTATCAAAACATAAATCATAAGCAAAAAACCAGAAAATGGCCGTCCGGTCGACAACCGGACGGGCATTTTGGTTCTACTTCATTTCCTTGATCTTTTCGGTCAAGGCCGGGGCGAATTCCACCGCATCCTCAACAATCCCCACCTCGGCCACCTGGAAGATGGGGGCCTTGGGATTGGTGTTCACGGCAACGATGAAGGGGTTGCCCTTGACGCCTCCCATGTGCTGAAACGAACCGCTGATGCCCAGGGCCAGATAGACCTTGGGCTTGACCGTCTGCCCGGAGGTGCCGACCTGCCTGGATTTTTCCATCCACTTGGCGTCCACGATCGGCCTGGAGCAGGAGACGACGCCGCCCATGGCCTGGGCCAGCTCCTCGGCCAGTTCGATGTTTTCCTCTTCACCGATCCCCCGGCCCACGGAAACCAGGATGTCCTCCTTGGTGATGTCCACCTCGCCCATTTCGGCTTCCACCACTTCCAGGAATTTCCGCTTGACTTCCACCTGGCCGGCCTCACCGGATTTGTCCTCGACCTGTCCTTGAGCTGACCTGTCTTCATCCGCAGCAAATGAGCCGGTGCGGACCGTTATCACGGTCCCCCGGCTGATGTCGCAATTGACATGGGTGGAGACCTGACCGCCGAATTCCTGGCGCACCGTCTTCAAGGTATCGCCGTCAGCACCCTCGATGTCCACCACATCGGTCACACAGGCCGAGTCCAGCTTGACGGACAACCCCGGGGCCAGATCCATGCCAAAGGTGTCATGAGGAACGAGACAGATACAATCCTTGGGCAGCAGGTTGATGAGCATGCCCCGGATGATCTCCGCATTGGGATAGGCCAGCTCTTCCTTGTCCACCTTCCAGACCGTGGGATAGGTGGCGGCCGCCTCCTTGCAGACCGCATCCAGTTCCTGGCCGGAACCAAAGACCAGGGCCGTGACCCGGGCCTGGGGATCGATTTTTCTGGCTGCACTTATCAGCTCCAAAGCGGAATCATCGGCCGCACCGGCGTGATGTTCTATATAGGCGAAAATTTGCGTGCTCATTATTTGATCCCTCCCCTGGCTTTCAACATTTCGATTAGCTTTTCAGCCACTTCTTCACTGTCCCCTTCCAGCATTTCAGCACCTTCACCGGTTTCAGGGACGAAATAGTCGACCCGTTTGACCCTGGCCCCGGCCTCTCCCACGCTATCCGGGGACAGCCCCAGGTCGGAGGCTCCCAGCTCGGGGATATCAACGGAGGCCACCTTCCGGATCCCCCTGATACCCACATAGCGGGGTTCATTGATCCCGGTCTGGATGGAAAGCACGCAGGGCAGCTGGATCTCGTTCACTTCCTGGTTCCCGCCCTCGATCTCCCGGCCGACCTTCAGGGCCTTGTCGCCCAGGACCTCTATCTCGTTCACCAGAGAAGCATAGGGGTAATCCAGCATGGCCGCCAGCATGCCGCCTATCTGGGCCGCCGCGCCATCAGCCTGGGCCCCGCAGAGGATCAGATCGTAGCTGCCTTTGGCAACCGCTGCCTTTAAAATGGCTGCCACTCCCCTGCCGTCCGAGTTTTCAAAGGCGTCGTCGGTGAGCAACAGCCCGTTATCCGCTCCCATGGCCATCTCCCGGCGCAAGACCTCTTCGGCTTCTTCATCCCCGACAGTGACCACGGTCACACTGCCGCCGACCTTGTCTCTGATCTGAATGGCCTCTTCGACCGCGTAATTGTCCCATTCATTCACGGAATAGACCAGGTCCTCCCGTTCGATATCGTTACCCGAACCGTTGATTTCGATTTCGTTCTCCGAGGTATCCGGTACCCGCTTGATACAGACTAAAATTTCCATGCGCACCTCCAGTTCAGAGTTCTTTGCCGTTTTCTAAAATTTGGAACATTATTTGGACAAGTGTCTTTTTTTGCTTAAATTCGAAGCACAAAATTCGAATTTCGATATTATGTCCAATTTTGAAGTCATTAAAAATATTTTCAATTATTTTAATAAGTATCTATTTTAAAAAATTACAAAATTCAGCTCTCTATCTGTCCGGCGATGAGTTCCGTGAAGTCCATGACCTGGAGCTTGCCTTCCAAACCGCTGGTCTTGACCCCGTCTTCGAGATTGATCAGGCAAAAGGGGCAGCAGGTGACAAGCACATTGGCCCCGGCCTCGTAAGCCATCTCCACCCTGACCTGTCCCATGCGTCTGTCCTCTATCGGTTCATAATAGAGCATGAGTCCGCCGCCGCCGCAGCAGAAAGAGCGGTCACGGCACCTGGCCATGTCCACCCGGTTCATGCCCTGGATATGATCCAGGACCTGCCTGGGGGCCTCGTACACGAGATTGTGCCGTCCCAGATAACAGGGATCGTGGTAGACAAAGACCCGGCTCGTGTCCTCGACGGGCTTCAGCCGCAAGCGGTTGGCCAGGACCTGCCTGAGGACGTACTGACTGATGTGCTCCACCGGCGGAAGCCCCTGGTAGTCCTTGAGAAAAGAGTTGTAGGCGTGGGGGTCGGCGGTCACGATGTTTTTGGCCCCGGAATCCAGGATGGCTTTGCTGTTGTGTTCCTTCAGGGTCACAAAGAGCATCTCTTCACCGAAGCGGCGGACCTCGTGGCCGCTGTCTTTTTCCGCCTTGCCAAGGACCCCGAAATCGGCCCCGCAGGCCTGAAAGATCCGAGTCGTGGCCCTGGCCAGTTCCTGGAGACGTTCGTCATAGGAGGTGGCGCTGTCCACGAAGAACAGGGTTTCGGCCTGCTCCTTTTTGGACAAGACTTTGACTTCCCGGTCCTCACCCATTTCCGTGGCCCAGTCGGCTCGTTTCTTTTCCATCTTGCCGTAGGGATTGCCTCTTTTTTCCAGGGCTCCGAGTGGCTTCTGCAGGGACTGGGGGACCATGCCTTCGTCGACCATGGCCCGCCGCAAATCAACGACCTTATCGATGTATTCTATGGTCACGGGGCACTCTTCCTCGCAGGCGCCGCAAGTCGTGCAGGACCAGATCTCGTCCTCTTCGAAAATCCGGCCCATGACCGGTTCCCTGGTCTTGATTTCGCCCAGGATGGGAAACCTGTCAAAGGCGTAGTCTCTTGATTTGATGCTGATGAACCGGGGCGAAAGGGGACGGCCGACCGTGGTGGCCGGGCAGTTGTCTGAACAGCGGCCGCAGTCCACACAGGTGTAAAAATCCAGCATGTGTTTCCAGGTGAAGTCTTCGAAGTATTTGACCCCGAAGGATTCCAGATCGTCGAGCCCTTCGTCCGTTACCCCCCATTTGACGGGTTTGACCGCGCCTTTGTTCAACTTCATGAAAAAGACATTGAAAATGGAGGTGATCACGTGAAAATGCTTGCCAAAGGGGAGCAGACAGAGGAAAAAGAAGAAAATGAGATCGTGCAGATAGTAGGAACCGGTGTTCAGGACCTGGAGAAGACCCAGAGGGGCTGCCCCGAAGAGAA
>JAIPDR010000019.1 GCA_021737615.1 Desulfohalobiaceae bacterium
AGAACAGAGCGAGCCGAACGTGCTTGTTGCTTATTCTGTGTTTGGAATTTGTCATTTGAGATTTATTTGTGATTTGGTGCTTGGGATTTGGAATTTCATGTTCTATTCAATTTGGGTTGCGGGCGAAGCCAGCTTTGGATAAAATGAACGATAAATGTGCAATTTTTTGCTAATTGCTAGTAACTGATTGATAAATTAAAACAAATAAACAGGACCGAATCACTCAGGTCTGCTCCCTTTATTCCAGCCAAGTCCCGGCTTTGATTCGAGGAAGAATATGAATACAGATATACTGGCACCCTTTGAACACCGGTCACCTCCGGGTAAGCTTATACCAGAAGCTGGCATTAATTGCGCATTTTACCTGCCGTCAATGAAAACTTACCTGATCATGTGAGACAGGAGATTCATTTTGGGCCAATTTCTTATAACTCATCGTTCGTTTATTTACTTGCCTTGGGTCAGCACCTTGTCAATCCGCTCCAGGGCGTAGTCGACTTCCGCCCTGGTGATCACCAGGGGCGGGGCGAAGCGCAGGGTGTCCTTGTGGGTGTCCTTGCAGAGCAGCCCTTCTTCTTTGAGCAGTTCGGAATATTTGCGTCCACCTCCGGCCTCGGGATAAAGCTCCAGGCCGATCATCAACCCCTTGCCCCGGACCTCCTTTATTTTCGGATCCCTTATTGTTTTCAGCCCCTGCAGAAAGTAGTCCCCCATCCGGGCTGCGTTGTCGATCATCCCCTCTTCAACCAGGACCTTGAGGGCCTCCCTGGCCACGGCGCAGGCCAGTGGGTTGCCGCCGAAGGTGCTGCCGTGCTCTCCGGGCCGCAGGACCCCCATGACTTCGGAGTTGGACAAAACAGCCGAGACCGGATAGAAACCTCCGGAGAGGGCCTTGCCCACCAGGGTCAGGTCGGCCTCGATCCCGTCGTGTTCCTCGGCCAGGAGCTTGCCGGTCCTGCCCAGCCCGGTCTGGATTTCATCCAGGACCAGAACCAGGTCGTGCTTCTCGCAGATGTGTTTGACCTCCTTGAGGTAGCCGTCCGGCGGGATAATCACTCCGGCCTCTCCCTGGAGCGGTTCCACCAGGAGGGCCACGGTGTTTTCGCTGACGGCCTCTTCAAAGGCCCGGGCGTTGCCAAAGGGAATGGAAGTGAAACCAGGTGGAAAGGGACCGAAGCCTCTTCGGGCCGAATCATCCGAGCTGAAGCCGACGATGGAGATGGTCCGGCCGTGGAAGTTATTGTCGCAGACGATGATTTCGGCCTGGTCATGGGCTATGCCCTTGACCTCGTAACCCCATTTGCGCACGGCCTTGATCACCGATTCCACGGCCTCGGCCCCGCTGTTCATGGGCAGGACCTTGTGGGAATTGGTCAAAGCGCAGAGCTCCTCATAAAACGGACCGAGCTGGTCATTGCGAAAGGCCCTGGAGGTCAGGGTCAGCTTATGGGCCTGGTCGAGCATGGCCTGCATGATCCTGGGGTGGCAGTGTCCCTGGTTCACCGCAGAGTAAGCGGCCAGGCAGTCCAGATACTTGTTGCCGTCCACATCCCAGACCCAGACCCCCCTGCCTCTGGTCAGGACCACATCCAGAGGCTTGTAGTTGTGGGCTCCGTATCGTTCTTCCAGATCGATGAAATACCGCTGCTGTCCCATCGTGTCTTCCTGTTGGTAACCATTTGTGAATTAAAATGAAATATAATACATGTTTTCCGTAAAGCGAGTATAGGTGATCTGTTTATTTAATTCAACCCAAAAAAGGTGAATTGTATTGCCCGCCCAGGAAAAAAACGCCCCTGGTCTCTTGGCAGGTATTCTTGCCTTTTTGTTCTGGGGAATCCTGCCCCTGTACTGGAAAGGGCTGCACCAGCTGCCGGCCGGGACCATCCTCGGCCACCGCATCCTGTGGTCATTTGTCTTCATGATGATCGTCATCTCCCTGAGCAGGCGCTGGGGGGAAGTGATCGACGTCTTCAGATCGAAAAAGGGTTTTTGGCTGCTTTGTCTGAGCGGACTGCTTTTATCCGTCAACTGGTTGACCTATATCTGGGGGGTCAATGCCGGGTATGTTCTGCAGGCAAGCATGGGCTACTACATCAATCCTCTGGTCAATGTCCTTTTGGGTTTCGTTTTTTTCCGGGACAAGCTCCGCAATCTGCAGATCCTGGCCATTATCCTGGCCGGTATCGGCGTCGGGTACCTGGTCTTGAACTATGGCCAAATTCCCTGGATCGCCCTGATTCTGGCCTTTACCTTCGGATTTTACGGACTGATCCGCAAGAAAGTCGCCGTTGAACCCATCCCCGGACTGTTGGTGGAAATGATGATTCTGAGCGGCCCGGCCCTTACCTATCTCCTGATCACGGGCTTTCAGGAGGGCATCCCCCTGAAAAACTATGCCGGCTGGGTTTGGGTCCTGCTTCTCGGATCAGGCATAATCACCGCTCTGCCCCTGCTTCTGTTCACCTTTTGCGCGAGAAGGCTCAGACTGGTGGAAGTCGGAATACTGCAGTATCTGGCCCCGACCTGTATGTTTCTTTTGGGGGTTTTCGCCTTTCACGAGCCGTTCCCGGTCCACCGCCTGATCGCCTTTCTTTTCATCTGGTCCGGGGTGCTCTTTTATGTCCTGGAGTCGTTCTTCCACCTGAGAAGTCTGGCCCGGATCAACCGGATCCAGGAGCCCTGATCGTTTGTCATTTCAAGCCCATACAGACAGTGGTCCTGCCTTTGGTTTGTCTGGGCCATGAAAACGAGTCACCCGCCGGGGAGGACGAAGTGAGATAAAGCGCATGTACTTTGTACGGAAATTCAGGTTGACTTGGACCCGTTTTATGATACCCTTGTCGGAAACTGGAACAGCCTGACCGTCCGGAGCTTTTTGGCCTTGGGGGCGCACCGATTTCAGGGCAACTTCGCGTCTGGGAATAAGGGGGTGATGACATGACTGAAAGTGTATATAAGATCATCGAGCTTGTCGGCACCAGTTCGGAGTCATGGGAAAAGGCGGCCAAAAACGCCGTGGAAACTGCAACCAAAAACCTGCGGGAAGTCCGGGTGGCCGAGGTTTCGGAGCAGGATATGAAAGTGGAGCAGGGCAAGGTTACCCTGTTTCGGGCCAAGGTCAAGATATCGTTTAAGTACCTGGGCGAATAATCGGGTTCGCCGGGCCCGGTCTTCAGGCTGAAGGTCTTCGGTGTGAAACCCAGGATCATGGGGGTCGGGCTGTACCCGGCCCCCTTTTCTATTTCTTCAATCCCGGGCTTGTTCCGAGAGGACCCAGGCCCTGGCCATCCCGAGCAAGGCGCTCATATCAGGGTCGGAGCTTATTCCGATTTTCCCGGGCAGCCACCAGTTTCTTTTGTGGAATCTGGCTTCAAGGGTCCTTCGGACCGTGTCCTGGCAAAAGGGGACAAAGGCACTCAATCCGCCGCCAATACCGATATTTTTAAAGCCAAAGACGACCTGGAGGCTGGAAAGGAAGAGCCCCAGCCTCTGCCCATAGATCTTCAGGGCCCTGACTGTACCCGAATTCCCGGCTGCGGCCAGTTCGGCGGCTTCCTGAAGGCTTTGGGAAAAAACCCCTTCCCGGCAAAAGAGATCCTCGAGGCTCGATTTTCTGAGCCAGGTCTCGGCACATCCGACCTGGCCGCAGCCGCAGACAAGGCCCAGTTCGGAGCCGAGATAGAGATGCCCGAGTTCCGGGCCGGTAAAATGGGCACCCCGCCAGATCTCGTGATCCATGATCACCCCGGAGCCGACTCCGGTGCCCAGAGTGATGACCAGCCCGTCCTTGGTCCCGGCCAGGCAGCCTTTCCAGACTTCGCCCAAGGCCGCGGCCTGGGCGTCGTTTTCCATGAGAAGCGGGAGTCCGAAACGCTCCTGGACAAAACTGCCCACGGGAAACATGTTCAGCTCGGGCATGTTGGTGGTCCGTAAGTAGCGCTTCTTGAGGTGATCGAGCGGTCCGGCAGTGGCCAGCCCGATTCCCCTGACCCGCCCCGGGGCCTGCTCGAGAATTGAGCGGATCAAGGAGGCCATGGTCTCCCGGGTGCCTTCCAGGGAGCGGGGTCTGGAAAAAAGTTCCACCCGGCCGTGATCTCCCTGCTCGCTGATCCAGGTGCCCCGGATGTTGGTTCCTCCTAAATCAAGACAGATGTACATCAGGTGGGCCTGGTGGTTTTGGCAAAACTGAATTTGGGCTGGGCCCGGATCAGGGCCTTGGTGTACTCCGATTGGGGATCCTGGATGACCTTTTCGGTTGTTCCGGTCTCCACTATGTCTCCCTGGTAGATGACGGCGATCCGGTCACAGAAAAAGCGGGCTGCGGCCAGGTCATGGGTGATGAAGAGGAAGGTCACCTGCCTTTTTTTCTGGATATCAATCAAGAGCCGAAAGATATTGAATGAAATCGAGGCGTCGAGCATGGACGTGGGTTCATCCGCGATAAGGAACTCGGGTTTGAGGACCATGGCCCTGGCGATGGCCGCCCGCTGCCGCTGTCCTCCGCTGAGTTGATGGGGGTAGCTTAGGAAAAAATCCTCGGCCGGGGTCAGACCGGCCGCTTCCAGGGATTCTCTGATTATTTCCGTCCTGGTGGTTCTGGTCCCGATTTTATGGATTGACAGGGGTTCGAGCAGGGTGTCCTGCACCGAAAGATAGGGGTTGAGGGACTGGTAAGGGTCCTGGGGGATCATCTGGACCTTGCGGCGAAAGGCCCTCAGATTCCTCCCTTTCAAATTTCGGATCTCGGTTTCATGGAAGCGGATCGATCCTGCTTCGAACTCTTCCAGCCTGAGCACGAGCCTGGCCAGGGTGGTCTTGCCGCTGCCGCTGGCTCCGACCAGCCCGAAGACTTCTCCCTTTTGTATTTCCAGAGAGACCCTGTTCAAGGCGGTGACTGTGATGGCCGACTTCCTGAACAGGGACCGCTGGTCCCGGTAGGTCTTTTGAACCCGGTCCACGTTGAGGATCGTTTCTGCGGAGTTGTTCTTTCTTTCCATAGGTCCAGCTACTTGCACAAGCGGCAGAGGGCCTTGTGGGTCGGGGTTAGCTCCTGCCACCCGGGCGCTTCCTTGAGGCAGGAAGAATCGGCTTCCCGGCAGTGTTGGATATAGCCGCATATATGCGAATCAATAATCGTGTCCGGCCGGCAGACCAGGTCTTTCTGTTCGTCCTCGAAGTCGAACACGCCGTCCAGGGTCAGATAGGAGGAAAGAAGGGCTTTGGTATAGGGATGGACCGGGGTCACGAACACTTCTTCCCGTTTGCCCTGTTCCACGATTTTGCCTTTGTACATGACCATGATATCGTGGCAGACTTCGGCCACCATTCCGATGTCGTGGGAGATGAAAATAACGGCCAGATTCAGTTCCTTCTGTATCTCCTTGATCTTCTGTATGATTTGATCCTGGACAATCACATCCAGGGCCGTGGTCGGTTCGTCGGCAATGACCAGGTCCGGGTGACAGGTCAGGGCCATGGCAATGATCGCCCTTTGCTTCATGCCCCCGCTGTATTCGTGCGGGTAATTGAAGAGGCGGCTGTGCGGGATGTCCACCAGCTGGTAGAGCTTCTCCACCTCCTTGACGGCCCGGTCTCTGGAATAATCAGGGTAGTGGATCCGGATGGCCTCAACGATCTGGTCGCCGATGCGCTGCACCGGGTTCCAGGCGTTCATGGCCGCCTGGAAGATCATGGAAATCCTCTTCCAGCGAATGCCCCGCATCTCGTCTTCGGATAATTGCAGAACGTCCCTGCCCTGGAAGAGGACCGTTCCGTTCTGGATGATGCCGTTTTCCGGAAGCAGACGCAGCAGTCCCATGCCGATCGTGGTCTTGCCGCAGCCCGACTCTCCGACGATGCCCAGGGATTTCCCCTTGTCCAGCGAAAAGGAGGCGCCGTCCACTGCCAGGGACATCCCCCTCCGGGTCTGGTAGGCGATGGACAGGTTCTCGACCTCGAGCAGGGTCATTTCGTGCAGTATCCCTTAGACCTTGTCATTTTTAAAAAAACAGAAAAAATAAACGATAATGGGTTCTTGCTTGTCTCCAAGCCTTGGGGCTGTCAATGCGGTCTTCGCCTCAATCAGTCTGGATCTCCTTGCGGAGCCTGGGATCCAGAACCTCTTCCATGGCCCGGCCCATCATATAAAAGGACAGGGTGATCAGAGAGATGCAGATCCCTGGAGGCAGGAGCCAGTAGGGGGCCTGGAACATGTGTCCGGTCTTCCAGACCCATTGCAGCATCATTCCCCAGCTCACGGTATTTGGATCCCCGAACCCCAGAAAGGCCAGGGCCGCTTCTACAATAATGGCCGAAGTCACCCTGAAGGTCATGTACAACAGGGCCATGGGCAGGACATTGGGCAGGATGTGCCGGAAGATGATCCTCAGGTGAGAAGCCCCGGCCAACCTGGCCATGTCGATGAAGGGCCTCTGCTTGAGAGACAGGGTCTGCGACCTGATCATCCTGGAGATCCCGGGCCATCGGAACAGGGCGATCAGGACAACGATGATCCAGATGTTCAACTGCCCGAACAGGGAGGACAGCAGCAGGACCACGAGCAGCGAGGGCATGACCATGACCATGTCTGCAAAACGCATCAAGAGGGAATCGATGATCTTTCCGGAGTATCCGGCCACCATCCCGATCAGGGTCCCGAAGACGATGCTCATGAAGGCGGCGGTAATGCCCACCAGAAAGGCGATCCTGGCTCCGGTCAAAAGCTGGCTCAACAGGTCCCGGCCGATGTTGTCCGTTCCCAGCCAGTGCTTCCAGCTCGGTGGACTGGACTTGAAGACGTCGGGGTCAACCCCGGTCATGGGGTGATACATGGGATCGATCAGCGGCGGGATGTAACTAAGGACAGCCATCAAGCCGAACAGGATCAGCAAAAACAATCCGATACGGCCAACGATATTCTCATAAAACAGCGACCAGCCGTCCAGAAACCTTTCAAGGGCGTGTGATCGTCGTGCCAGGGCTTTGAGCATAATCTACAAAGATTTACTGCTGAAAGAGATTTTAAAACACCTTGTCCTGCAACATTCTCGAAGCGATCAATAACGTATCCGCGGGTCGAGGTAGGCATAGAGCACGTCGACCACCAGATTGGCTACCAGGACCACGATGGAGATGAACAGAAATGAGGCCAGGGCCAGAGGATAGTCGCTGTTGCTCACGGCAAAGATCAATTCACGGCCGATGCCCGGCCAGGTAAAAACCGTCTCGGTCAAGGCCCCGCCGTTGACGGAAAAGGCCAGACTCAGGCCGACGCTGGTGACCACCGGCAGGGAAGCGTTGGGTCCGGCATGCCGGTTGCGTACCTTCTTTTCGCTCAGCCCCTTGGCCCTGGCGGTCAGGATGTAGTCCTCGTTCAGGGTTTCCAGCATGCTGCTGCGCATGATCAGCAGGTAGGAGCCGACATGGATGATGAACAGGGTCAACAGAGGCAAGAGCATATGATGCACGATATCCAGGAATTTCAAGAATATTCCGGTTTCAGGGTCCCCCCACAGCTCCGGAGAGATCATTCCGTTCAAGGGGAATCCTCCGATCTTATAGGCAAAGACCCAGATGAAGAGCAGGGCGATCCAGGGCAGAAACAGGGTATGGCAGACCAGGGAGGTGATGGTTACCACGGTGTCGATTCTTCTTCCCTTGTACCAGGCCACCAGTTTTCCCCAGTAGATCCCGGCCAGGGCCGACAAGATGATGGAGGTCGTGAACAGGAGTATGGTGTTCGGCAGCCGGTCGCCGATCACTTCCTCCACCGGTCGGCCGTAATGAAAGGATATTCCGAAATTACCGGTACAGAAGTTCTTCAGATAGTAGAGGTAGCGAATCCAGAGAGGCTGGTCCAGTCCCAGCTGGGAGACGAGCATTTCCGCGTCTTCCGGGGACATTGAAGGATCGACCATCCTGGAGACAGGGTCCCCCGGGGCCAGATGGAACAGAAAAAACAGGCCGGACAGGATCACGAAGAAGATGACCAGGATCTCCAGGGACCGGCGCAGTATAAGTCTTCTCAAGGTCATTTCAGAAAAAGAATGGTTCTTCCCGGCGCTTCGTGGATATCGGATGTTGCGTTGCCGATTTCTACAATAAAGCTCGAATGCTCTCTATGGTCAGGATTAATCCGTATTCGGCTTGACCCGGCAGATGGACCACAGGTTTCCGATGCCGCCGACCATCTGCTCCCATCCCGAGAATTTAGTGTTTACGGCTTCGATTTCCTGAGGTTTGTACAGGGGGATATAGGGCAGATCCCTGATGATGATCTCCTGCATACGGTGGATAAGTTTTTGCCGTTTGTCCGGGTCCATGGCCGAGACGGACTGTGTAGCCAAGCTGTCGAATTCGGGGTTGTGGTAGCCGCTCATGTTCCAGCCCCGGGACTTGTCGTTGCGGGAGTGGAAAAAGCTCCGCAGATAGTCGGGATCCAGGGAAAGTTTGCCGTAGCCGAGGATAAAGGCGTCGAAGTCATGTTCTCCCTTGACCTTCTGCAAAAGGGCCCCAAAGGACATGGGCCTGGCAATGGCCGGGATACCCAGGTCGTTGAGCCATTCCTGGATCATGAGCCCGCAGGTGGCCCGGTTCGGGTCATAGTCAGCCGGCGGGGTCAGGATTACGAATTTCTGCATCTCCCGGCCGTTGGGAAGCAGGATTCCGGAAGGGTTGACCACCTTACCGTCCTCGTTCACCGGCGGGGTCTTCCAGGAGTAGCCATTGTCCGCCAGGAGGCCGGTTGCTTTTTTGATTCGTCCTTCCCGGGGCAATCCCTGGCCGTAGCCGGGCAGGTTGTCGGCATGCCAGAAGGTATTCTCGGCAGGGACGATGGAGTCCATGCGGCTGGCATAACCCTGCAGGACACGCTTGACGAAGAAATCCTTGTCGGTGACGATGGCCGTGGCCTGCCGCAGAGCACGGTCGGAGAAGGGTTCTTTTCTGACGTTGTAGCCCATAAAATAAAGGGCGCTTTTTTCACTGAGAAAGACTCTGACATTCTTGTCTTTTTTGAGATCTTGCATATATCCGGGCTGGATTCCCCACCAGAGAAAGTCTATGTTTCCCTTCTTCAGGGCCAGGATGGCCACATCGGCGGTTCCGTAGATCTTGAACAGGATTTTATCGACATAGGGCCCCAGTTCACGCTGGTCGATGGTCTGGTTTTGCCCGAAGAAGTGCTCGTTCTTTTTGAAATGCAGCGACGTCCCCTGCCTCCAGTCTTCAAGGACAAAGGGGCCGCAGCCGAGCGGGGATTCGATCTTGGTGTTGACCAGGGCGGTCAGGGGCTTCTCCTTGGTTTTGGCCTCTTCGGCCAGGGGCTCCCACTCCTTGCGGGAAACGATGTAGTTGACCAGGGTCCGGGTGGTAAAGATGGCTTTGGGTTCTTTGAGGTAAAATTTGACGGTTCTTTTATCCACGGCCTCGACCTTGCGCACGAAATCCCATTTGGAATAGTACCTGGGTACCTGGAACTCCTGGATGAGGTTGACCGTGAAGACGACGTCGTCTGCGGTCACCTCTGAACCGTCGGCCCATTTTGCCGGCCTGAGCCTGACGGTATAGGAGATCTCCTCGGAATCGTAAACCGGCATTGATTCGGCCAGCCACGGGGTGATGCGCAAGGTATCTGGGTCCCGATCATACAGGGGCTGATAGATCAGGGAAAGAGCCTTTCTGGAGTTGGCGTCGCTGGCCAGCCAGATATTCAGGGTCCTTGGCTCCTCGGAGATGCCTATGCGTAAGGTGGCTTCGCTTTCCCCAGCCTGTGCGGCTGGCAAAGAAATAGGCGACAAAAGCAGCAAAAAAAAGATCATATGAAAGACGCCTGAAAGCTTTTTCATAAGAACCTCCATGTTTCAATTGGGTTGCATGGGCCTTCTTGGGTGCATATCCATTCTTTCCACGAAATCAATGAGCTTCGTCTCCAGCCTGGTCTTGTCCAGCCGGTTGATCCTGGGAATGCCGCCGGGACTTATGCAGTTGATTTCAATCAGTTTGCCGTCTATCAGATCCAGACCCACAAAATAGAGTCCGTCCCGGCGCAGCCTGGGTTTGATGGTTTCGCAGACGGCCCGCTCCTTTGGGGTTATCGCATGTTTGAAAGCTCTGCCCCCGGCGTGGATGTTGGTCCTGAAACTGCCGTCAGGCGGTTTTCTGCGCATAGCTCCCAGAATTTCGCCGTTTAAAAGCAGGATCCTGACATCTCCCTGGTCCTTGACCGCTTTGATGTATTCCTGAACCATAATCTGCTCTCGTTCTCCGTAAGGCCTGTGCGCTCCGACATAGTAGTTGATCAGGGAATTCAAGTTTTCCGGGTCCCTGGTGCTGACCTTGATGATACCCTGTCCTCCGAACCTGCACAAAGGCTTGATGACCATGTCTCCGCCGAAGTTGTCGATGATCTTGCGCAGCCGCGGCGGGTCCCTGGAAATGTGGGTCTCGGGTATGAGGTCGCCGAAATTTAAAATGTACATCTTGCTGTTGCCCAGAATCATGCCGCAGGGATCATTGACCATGAAGACCTGGTCGGAGATCGGGGCCAGGAGTTCCATGGTGCTGTAATTCAAGGGGGGATCCTTTCTGAGAAAGAGGACGTCGAGTTCGGTCAGGGTCTCAAAGCTCAGGGTTTCTTTCTGCTGCTGGGCAATGATCCTTGTCCAGTACTGTTTAAGGGACAAATCGGCAGAGACGGTGATGTCCTTCATCCGGGCCACGATCTTCTGATTCCTGACATAAATGTCGTGGGGCTCTAAAAAAAAGACGGAATGCCCCCGTTGATTGCACTCATACATCAAGGAAGCGGTTGTTTCGAAAAAGGGATCAATGCTTTCCAGTCTATCCATTAAAAAGGCTATTTGCATCAGACTTCAGACCTCGTGCAGTCATGGCGATGAAGACGTATCGGCTTAAGATGACCGATTTGATTTCCCTGCTGGCCGGGATCAAGCCCCACCCTGGGTCAGTTTCGATTGAAGATTGCGGAGGCGATGACTCAAGGCGGTACAGATCTGCAGGGCGATTCTCGGGTATTCCCTGACCAGTTCGTTGAACTCCTGTTTGTGCAGGACCAGAAAACGAGACGGCCGTTTGGTACGAATGGTGGCCGAGCGTCTGGCCTCTTCGAACAGAGCCATTTCTCCGAAGTAGTTTCCGACCTCCATGGTATCCAGCCGGATCTCCTTATCTCTCTGCTGCTTGACCACTTCCACCTCCCCGGCAATGATCAGGAAAACCTGTTCACCCTGTTCACCTTCCTTGATCACGATCTCCCCTTGGGGATAGTCCTTTTCTTCGGTGACCGCAGCGATGGCGCCGAGTTCGCTCACGGTAAGGTCGGAAAAGATGGCGATTTTTTTCAAGAGAAGTATCTTGTCCGCAGTAGTAAGTCTATTATCCATGACTTGTTCCTCTGAGTCAACCTCGTTCAAGAATTGATCAACAACCTGTTCGGCCAGTTGTCTGAGGTGGGGATTTGGCGAGGACAGCAGCTTGTTCAGAAACTCAGTGTGTTGCTTGGCCTCTTGATCCAGGTCTTTTAAAAGATTAAGGGCCAGCAGGACTTCTATCCAGTCCTTTTCTTGCAGAAGCGCTGGAAAGAGGAGTTTCGAAGGGGAATCGTACCCGGGGAGCTTGAAGAATTGCCTGCCTGCGGCCAGGGTCTGGTACAGGGAGGAACCCTCGATCAAAGGCAGAAACATCTCAAAGAGCTTTCTGTCCATGATATCGCCGAGGAGTTCGATGCTGTTGGCTTTTTGCCGGGAATCCCGGGAGAAGAGGCCCATGAACACGGTGCGCATCCTGCTGTCCTGGCTGTGGATGGCCATGACCCGGAGGATATCCTCCAGCAGGCGATTTTTTTTCTGATAGAGGTGTTCCCGGAGCAAATCCTTGCGGTGGTTTTCCGGCATCTGGTCCAGGGCCCGGGCTTTGGCCAGGTAAGTGTAGGCCTCTTCCAGTCCCTCCCTGGTGAAGCGGTAGAGATCCAGGTCTCGGATATTAAGGTTTTCCAGCAGATCAAACACGGCCTCCCGAAGACGCCTGTTGGGCCGGCCCAGAGATTCTATGAGGGTCTGGCCGTTCACGTAATCCCCGTTTTTGATCTTTTCCTTGGCCAGTTCCCGGATAGAGGCTTCCGGATCGCCCAGAAAGTTGATTGTTTTCTTTAATATGTTTTCGTTTGTGATATTCAGGACTTGAAGGGCGGATAAACGAATTTGCGGCTGGGGATGGTTCAGATAATCCAAGGCCAGATCGTTGAGACCTGACTGGTCGAGTTTGGACAGGGCCTTGAGGATGTCTGCGATGAGGTGGTCGCGGCTTTCGTCTTTGAGCATGGTCTTCAACCCGGAAACGAAATATTCGTCTCCGGACTCTCCGGCGGCTATAATTCCCGCCCTTTGCCGCCGGTGGTCTCCGGAATCCAGCCAGGAGTCCAGGAGGGATCTGTAGTTTTCAGGTGAAATCTGATACAGGCACCCGGCGGCCTGGCCTCTGACTTCAGGGTGGGAGTCCTCGAGGAAGGATTTTAGGTCAAGGATGTCCTTGTCAGGAGGATCGATGCGTTTGATGGTCTTCAGGACAGCCACGGTCAGTTCCGGAATATTCGGATCGATGAGCTCCTTGAGGCGCCTGGCAGTGTCGGGCCCGGGATGATCGGAGAGCATGTCCAGCAGTTGAATTCGGGTCCGGACGTCTTGTTTGTCCAGGACGGACAAAATGAGCCGGTCGAGATTTTTCACATTCAGATTTTTCAGAAGCCGGGCATACCACAGGGCGTCAGCGCCTTTTGCCTGGAGGAATGATTCGATCAGTTCATCTCCAACCGCATCCGCTTTAAAGAGATTGCCCAGGTTTTCTTCTTCAAGGCTCTTTAGGTCCAGGAGGTTCTTGGAGATAAGGTCCATAAGGATGGAGGCATACCTTTTTTTGAGTATAAAGGGAGCTATCACCCAGGCCAGGACAAAGGGCAGGGCTACCAAAGACAAGTAGCGGGGATGGAAGTAATTCGCCGAGGCCAGGATGAGGCCGGAGCCAAGAAACAGTCCCGCCCTGACCACCGTCCCCCTGAGGAAAGGCCTGACCAGGGCCCGGTAAGATTCAGGGAAGAGACCGATGAGAATCGAGTTGGCCGGTATGTTGATGGTGGTCCGCAAAATATTGGTCGACATTCTGGCATATACGGCCGAGAAGATGTCAAAACGCAATAAAAAGGCCATAAAGGCGATCATGTAGTTGAAAGGATGAAACATGAGAGCCACCGGCAGCCCGAAGCGTCCATAAAGCCTGCCGACAAAGAGCAGAATGACCAGGTTGATGATGTTCAGGATTCCCCGGAAGTAGCCGAAAAACTCCAGCATCCCCGATTCAGTGGCAAAGTATTCATTCACGGCAAAATTGAACTGGTAGTTCATGATGGGGATGACCACATTGGGCATGAAGGACAGAATGAGCACGATCTTGAGCAGGGCCGATTCCCGGAGCAGGGGCAGGACCTTCTTGAGTTCTTCGAGCATCGGGGTCCGCTCGCTGGATTTTTCCCTTTGTTTTTTTGCTCGGGGCTGCTGGGGGACTTGCCGGCTCATGCCTGTCAGGAGCAGGGCTCCCAGCAGGGTGATGCCCAGATAGACAAAAAGCATATTGTCGAACCTGAAAGCCCGAGCCAGGTAAGGGGTTCCGAAACTGCCGATGATCAGGCCGATTACCCCGCCGGCGGTCAACAGGGGAAAGATCCTTTTCGACTGTCTGGTGTTGAAGAGGTCGTTGGCCAGATTCCAGAACAGAAGGGCCTGCAGCAGTTCGAACTGGCTCTTGAGCATGAACAGGACGGGGTAGATCAAGTCGTAGCCCAAGGGAATCAGGAAGCGGATGGCGGCGACGCTCGCCCCGCAGAAGACAAAGAGATAGGCCAGAAGTTTGGCCCCGGGCAGTCTGGCCATGATGGCGGCCAGGATGCCGGTGACCACCAGGGTGGCTATGGAGTTGAGCATGTTCACGATGGGCAGGTACTCAACCCCGTAACGCTTTAAAAAGGTTGTTTCCGCGTAATTGTTTAAGATCATTCCCGAGCTGCGGACCAGAAAAAGCAGGGCCGCGGTCCACAGGAAGATGGCGATCTCCTCCTCATAGAGTTTGAACCAATTGAGCAGAACGTCCCGCATCAGGGGGCCTCTTTGACCAGCCTGAAACCGGTGGTCCTGAATCTGGAAGAGGGATGGGCATAGGCCCGGTTGGCACAGCGCAGGGCCGAGCCGTGGCTGAACCAGCTGCCTCCCCTGCGGATGCGGCGGCTGCATTCATAGGTCCCCCGCTCCACCATGGAGGTGTAGCTTCCGAAACAGTCATGGCACCATTCCCAGACATTGCCGTGCATGTCATAGAGTCCCCAGGGATTGGGGGCATAGCTCCTGACCGGGGCCGGTTCGTTGGCTTGCAGCCCTTTGGAGGCGACAAAGGCGACGCACTGGTCGTGCTTGGAGGCATTGTTGCCGTACATGGCCCGGGAACAATCTATTTCATCTCCCCAGCTGTAGGCCGTCTCTGTCCCGGCCCGGCAGGCGTATTCCCATTCGGCCTCGCCGGGAAGCCGGTAGGTCTCTCCTGTGCGGTGGTTCAGTTTGTCGATAAACGACTGGCAATCGTGCCAGGAGACCTTGGTCACCGGCGCATCCTTGGGGCCTTTCCTGGGAAAAAGCCATTTTTTGCCCATGACGGCCCACCACTGTTTTAAGGTTACTTCGGTGGTCTGGAGATAGAACGCTTTTTCGATCCGTATCTCGTGCTGCTTTTCGCTTTCATTTCGATACGGTTCCTCCTCCGGGCTGCCCATCAAAAACGACCCCGGCTCGATCAGGACAAACTCCATGCCCAGTGAGTTGGTGAAGGTCTTATTTTGCCCTGCCGCCAGGGTCGATAAAAGAAAAACAAAGATGAGTAACGCCAGGAGCAATACATCTTTTCGAACGAGTCTACGGTGGCGGGTCATAGGCTTCTCCATACGTGTTGCCAAGGGGCGTCTCTGAGCTTTATTGTAACCGAAAAACAAGGGGCGTTTCCCGGTCATTCCTTGATGTCCCCGGGGAGCAATCTCCTGGTGCTCTCCGGCTGGTGGAAGAAATGCCGGTGCTTGGAGTAGGGGTAGGAAATCCCGATGGCCGCCCGGGTGAAGGCTAGATGGTCGTTTCCTTTCAGTGCAAACCGATTGGAAACCCCCATGAAGCGGTCGGCATACAGGAGGTGCTCTTCCCTTTTGTCGAGTTTCTCCCCTAAAAAGAAATAGCCGAACCAGTTGTGGGCGTACCCGACCCGTTTGCCCTGATCCGGATCAAAGTCCAGGCTGATCATGAGCTCCTTCTGGTAGGCGAGCAGGTCCCGGATGGCCGGGTCCCTTGAAATGTTTGCGTCGACGAGAAATTCCGCCAGAGACTCGTAAAAATCGTCCGCGTGCTCGGCGATCCAGAGCCAGAGGTAGGTCCAGATTTGCCAGGCTTTCCTTTTGGGGTTGTAGCCGCAGAGAAAGGCCATCATGTCCGGCTGGGTGAGCAAGCGGTGGATCTGAGGCATATCAGGATCCCTGTAGAAATCGAAGATCAGCCGCCGGACGCGCTGCAGCCCCTTGAAGCAGGTCTTGCCGGACTCGAGGGCCGTGTTCAGGAGCCCCTCATAGAAGGTGCGAAAAGAGACCCCGTGCTCCTGGTGAAGGTAGCGGGACAGAAAACGGGTGAAACCTCCGTTATGCAGGGCCTGGACGGTTTCAGCAAAGAGGAGGCAATAGGCCATGTCGGCTGCGGGCATGGCTGCGGTCTCGAAGACCAGTTCCACTTCCTCCCTGACCTGTCCCGGGGAGACCAGGCGCATGGGCCGCATTCCGGTCTTGATTCCGAATTTTTCGCGGTTTTCAGGGCGGCTGAGTGGGGCGTTGGGGAGCAGGGTCAGTTCAAAGACCCGCACATCATCGTGGATGCCGATTTCAAAAAGAGAGCAGATTCCGTTTACAAAGGTATGCCTCGTTTCAGTGGGCAGACCCAGGATCAATTCGGTGTAGGTTGGAATGCCCTGCTGGTCGTATCTCTTTTTTAGCTCCTGGTAATGCCTGATGCCGATCTGTTTGCGGTTGACGGCCTGCAGGACATCCAGATCGACGCTCTGCATGGACAGGGTGGTTCCCCAGAGCATCGCGTTTTCGTGCAGCATCCGGCTGATCTCAAAGACATTATCGTTGGACGTCTTGGCGAACTGGATCCTGACCCGCTGCGGATAGCCGTAAGTCTTCTTGGCCCGGACCAGGAGCCTGGCCAACTCCACGTCCCGCTCGAAGATCCCGAAGTTGCAGTCCGTGATGTAGATGTCTTGGATCTGCTTGCGGGCCAGATACTCGATCTCCCGGGCCGCCTTGTCGAAAGAGTGGAGCCTGAGCCGGTTCATGGTCCGGACACCCCAGTCGCAGAAGCTGCAGGAATAGGGGCAGCCCCGGTTCGTTTCCCAGAGTGCGATGCGGGCCTGGCTGCTTTCGGCAAAAAAGGGTTCGAACATCCCTTGAAGATAGGGGCTGGGGATGGGCAGCTCTTTGGGAAGAACAGGGTCTTTCCCGGTCTGCAAGGCGAAGCCGTCCTGGTTGATGCTGATTCCGGATATTTTTTTTATATCCGGATTTTCTTGTATAAATTCGACCAGAAGTGCTTCCAGGGCCAGTTCTCCTTCGTTGTGCACAAGGACGTCCACAAATGGGTGTTCATGGAAATAGGAGGCGCTTTCCGCAGGGACATGGGGACCTCCGAAGACGACCCGGCAGCCGGGGTATGTTCGTTTCACTTCCCGGGCCAGGGCCAGGTGGTGGTTGTGATTCCAGACATAACAGGAAGCGCAGAGTACCGAAGGCTCTGCGATCCGCTCCAGGATGTCCTGTATGGGTTCAAAGCGCCAGATAGGAGGGATCCATTGGTAGTTTTCCCGGACGCAAGGGTTTTTTTCGGCATAGCTGCGCAGGGTGCCGTAAGCGAAAGGCACGAACTGTATAGGGTTGAGACAGAGAAAATAGATCTTACGTACCATGGCCCGTGTCCTTTATTTGGGATAGCCTCTATCCGGAGGCGCCGTGAAAAAGTATCTAGAAATTGAAACAGATTTCATCCAAGGAGTCAACTCAACCGTTGGACCAGGTCGTTGAGATACAAGATAAAATCAGAACGAGTCCCTGTTTGTTCGACCGGTAGATGTTCATTTTCAACAATGCATGAGCTCTCTTGACATTTCCGGTCATTGGCCGGGGTTTTTGATTATCTGCTTGACATCAGAAGAATGAACCAAATAAAATTTAAATAGTGTTAAGCAGGTCTTTTTTTGCTGATCCAGCTTGACCGGCCGGGATCCATCCGAGTCCTGCACTAATGAGAACCGGAAACAGCTCAAGGCCTGGTACCAGACTGTAGAAAGTCGGAAGTGGCGGGCAGACCGTCTCGCCTAAGGAGGCATAAATGTCGGGAGCAGACAGTACCAACAAAAAGCTTGCGGTCTCCTTCAAAACGATTGTCTGCAGCAGGTCTGCCTGGGCGGTGGTGCTGTCCTGGATACTGCTCTTCTGTCTGGCTGCTGTCGGGACTGGCGGAGAACAGGATATAGCTGCCAGGACGTCAGGATATCACCTTGCCGAGGTCAGCAGACAGCAGGCTACGGAGTATCGACTCTATCGGGATGGACACCATTTCCTGACCGTAGTCAATGAATCCGGAACCTTCAACATGCGCCCCCGTCCGGGGAAGGACCCCAACGGCTGGGGAAGTTCGCTCTATCTGCAGCCTTTTTTACCGGGAGCAGAGCTCAGGCATACGACTGTAGAGGAGATGATTGCCGGGAAGACCGGTATCCGCATCCGGGCCTCGGGAATGGTTTCCGGCCGGACTGATGCAACCTTTGGTCAGTGGTCCCTCGAGATAAGTCTTGCCTACGACCCCGAGGCCCCCGGAGTACAAGGCAGCGGAACCTATCTGGTGGAGCTACCCGGGGAACTGTCCGGGTCGACCGGCGACCTTAATCTCTACAAGCTCGCCAGCAATTACCTGCAGGATGTCCCCCTGCTCTCCGGACACAGGGGAAACACCGGAGACATGAAAGCCGCTTTGATCTCCTGGGAACAGTGTAACCACGAGTGGCGGCCTCCTGAGACCTCTTCGCTGCTCCTGGATGATCTGGAGACGTCTGCAGTGACGGTGGAAGTGCGAGGGGACCACAACAGGGTGGACTCGGCCGCCCAGGGGTATTCACGAATAGAGCCCGCCAGCAAACCGACTCTGGTCGTTGGCCTGTTTTCCAGGCAGGGGGAGGTTCCGTTTGGTTTTTTTGCCGAGTATGCCCAGGAAAAAAAGCGTGACTTCTGGGAAGACAACGTGGGGATGAACCTTTTGGTCCTGGAAAAATCCAGGCAGCGCTTTTTTAATTTCGAGGTCACGTTCAGAGCAACTTCTCTTTCCGGGGATACGGTGCAGTAAAGGTGTACGCGAAGGCAGTCGGTTTTCTTTCACCGGTAACCACTGATTAAGAGGAATTGAGGCGAATCCGGTCATTTTCGACTCTTAATCTATGAAATATAGATCGCCCTGTTGATCAAGAGAGCAAACCCTGATTTCAGAGCATACGACGAACATACTAAAGGGAGCGAATATGGTCACTCGCGCGGCAAGAACCGGTTTGCGGAGCTTTTCCTCCAAGAATCTGGCCGACCTCCGTTTTTTATGGAGATGGCCGGGCTCGCTTTTTGGTCTCGGGTTCTGCCTTCTGCTCCTGGCGGTTTCGTCACCGACCGCGGGCTTTGAATACGAGGAGGTGGTTGAAAGAGCCAGGCTCCTTGCTCAGGACCCGTATCAGGAACCGGAAAAGCTCCCCGGATTTCTGACCAAGATCAGCTATGATCAATGGCAGAAGATCCGTTTTATACCGGAAGAAGCTCTCTGGCTGGAGGATAAGCTCCCCTTCCAGGTTCAGTTCTTTCATCCCGGCTCGTTATATCAGCGCAGTGTGGACATGAATCTCGTTGATGAATCCGGCAAGGAGGAGGCAGTTACCTTTTCCAGAGAGCACTTTCATTACGGCCTGAACGATTTCCAGGAAAAGGTGCCCGAGGATCTGGGGTATGCGGGTTTGCGCATTCTTTTCCCTTTCGAAAAAGAGGATGGTTACCAGGAGGTCGTGCGGTTCCTTGGAGCCAGCTATTTTCGGGCCGTGGGCAGCCAGTATAAGGCCGGTGTATCGTCCAGAGGTTTGGCCATCGATACAGGGTTGGAGTCAGGCGAAGAGTTTCCCTATTTCAAGGAGTTCTGGATAGTTCGGCCCCGGGAAAAAGCCAAGAGCATTACACTTTTTGCCCTGATGGACTGTCCGTCCCTGAGCGGGGCTTACCGTTTCAGCATCCAGCCGGGATCCAAGACCCTGATCCAGGTTTCGGCCACGCTTTTTATGCGAAAGGAAGTCAAGAAGCTGGGGATAGCGCCCTTGAACGGCATGTTTTACTATGGGGAGAACAGAAACATCCGGCCAAGGGATGATTTTCGACCCGAGGTCCACAATGTTGACGGCCTTCAGATGGCTACCGCCCCCGGGGAGTGGATATGGAGACCTCTGGTCAACCCCCAAAGGCTGTTGGTCACTTCTTTTCAACTCAAAAATCCCAAAGGCTTCGGCCTCATGCAGCGAGACCTCGATTTCGATCACTATCTGGACCTTGAAGAGGATTATCAGAAGCGACCCTCGGCCTGGATTGTTCCTGAAGGCGATTGGGGCGAAGGTCGTGTCGAGCTGGTGCAGATTCCGACTGATAACGAAAATAATGAGAACGTTGTTTCTTATTGGGTCCCGGAGGGTCTTCCCGAAACAGGAAATCCCGTCTCCTTTTCTTATTTAATGACCTGGGGCTCTCCGGAGACGACCGCCCCTCCTCTGGCCCGGGTGGCAGCCACCCGGACCTCGATTGGTGAACAAAAAGAAGTCAAAAAGTACCTGATCGATTTTGAAGGCGAAAAACTTCGACCTCTATCCGACGACCAGGATGTAAAGCCTGACATCAGTGTGGGCGGCGGGAATGTCTCTGATGAGCATGTTACAAAAAACAATGTCAGCGGCGGCTGGCGCATGGTTTTCAAGGTCACGCGGAAGGAAGGCGTCCTGGAGAAAATTACGGCAGCCAATGGCCAGCCCCTTGAACTGCGGGGGTTTTTGCGCAAAGGGGATACCGTTCTGACAGAGACCTGGAACTATGTGGACCCCTACTGAACCGAGGTGTGCGCTATGCAGACTTTCGATTTCCCGACGGATGGATTCCCGGCGGACAATGCGTCCGGGAGGGATAGCGCGGCAAAAAAGGACTGGCAGGCGGCAGGCGACAGGGTACTGCTCTACCTTCGCTGTCTGGATGTTTCCGAGACAACGGCCCATGAATGGACGCTAAAAACCCTGGAGACAGCCGAGCGAGGAATGAGCCAGGGGGGCAATCCGGTCCACGAGGCCGTGCAGGCTTTGCAGCAACTCCTGAGAGAACAGGGATTGGAGGTCTCTGACCAGTATGCGTCTCCGGGTGACCGGCCCCAGGGAATTATTTCTTCCTATCCTCCGATTCAGCGGGGGCACATGGTCCCGGAGACCGGCCTGTTCGGTCCAACCCCGGCAAAGAAGAATATCCTGAAAAAGCTGCTTCTGCTCCTTACTCGCAGGTTTCCTCTATTCCGGTCCCGGAAGGACTGACAGCCCGTGGGAGGCAGTGATTTAGTGGCTTATCGATGAATTCCTGTCATAGAAACAAAAAATGTGTTACCCCGAAGCAGTTGAAGTCCTTGTCGAATATGGTTCACGGTTCACGGTTTGAAGAGGAAGATATTCGGAAGATACATTCTGGGTCATTCAAAAAGCTCTCTTTTTTCTTAACCGTGAACTGTGAACCGTGAACCTGGAACCTTTGGGTTGCGGGCGAAGCCCGCTTTAGAAATGCATCCCCAACCTAAGTCTGTTTTAGAAAAGAGCAAGAGATCGGTAAATGAGCAGAGAGTTTGTCCATAAGCCGTGGGAAAAGGTCGCTAACAGGCGACGCGTCATCCTGTCCTGTCTGGTTGTGGTACCCGCATTCATTGCCAGCGGCTTCATGGCCAGGGTGCTGCCCCAGAAGGGCGCCACCATATCCGAGTTCCTGCTCGTGTTCTTCTTTGCTGTGTTGTTTGCCTGGATTTCCGTGGGTTTTTGGGCGAATATGGCCGGCTTTTTTACGCTCCTGCGCAGGTATGACCGCTACAAGGTAACAAAGAGAAAGGAGGAAACCAGGGTCCCTGTTTCTGATCAGGCCCGGACCGCCATCCTGGTTCCTGTCTTTAACGAAACAGTTGCTCGCGTATTCGCAGGTCTATACGCAACCTACCGCTCTCTTCAGCAGAGCGGCCACCTCGATCTGTTTGATTTTTATATCTTGAGCGATTCCGACGATCCGGACAAACGGGTCGAGGAAGAAGCGGCCTGGTATGATCTGCGCCTATCGCTGAAGGAAAATGATCGTATTTTTTATCGAAACCGCAGGTTCAACGTGAAGCGCAAGAGCGGGAACATCGCAGATTTTTGCCGCAGATGGGGTTATCGCTACCGGTACATGATCGTCTTTGACGCCGACAGCATCATGACCGGTTCCACGTTGTTTCAATTGGTAGCGGTCATGGAGGAAAATCCGAGCATCGGCATCCTGCAGACCACGCCTCAAGCCGTGAACGCCAAGACCATGTTCGCCCGCCTCCAGCAGTTTTCCAGTCGCCTGTACAGTCCCATGTTTTCAGCGGGTCTGCATTTCTGGCAGCTTGGCGATGCCCAATACTGGGGGCACAATGCCGTCATTCGGATCGAACCGTTCATGAAGCACTGCGCATTGCCCAGGTTGTCGGGGAACCCGCCGCGGGGAGGGGATATCCTCAGCCATGACTTTGTCGAAGCCGCCCTCATGCGCAGAGCAGGCTGGGCCGTCTGGCTGGCCTATGATTTAGGGGGGAGTTATGAGGAACTGCCTCCCACGCTTCTGGATGAGTTGAAGCGCGACCGGCGCTGGTGCCAGGGTAACCTGCAGCACCTGAGGCTTCTCTTTACCAGGGGTCTTTTTCCTGCTCACAGGGCGTTGTTTCTCGTGGGGGCCATGGCCTACGTGTCCGGGTTCCTGTGGTTTCTTTTTCTTTGTCTGAGCACTGTCGAGGCCATTTTCGAGGGCCTGGCCCCGGCTGCATACTTTCCGGATGGACGGGCCCTGTTTCCGGACTGGCCGGTCTGGAACCCGGGCTGGGCCATCACAGTCGCGATCTCGTCTGGAGTTTTGCTGTTTCTGCCCAAGTTGTTAAGCGCCTTTGTTGTCTCTGTCAAACAGGGACGGGCGAAGGAATTCGGCGGCAGCCGGCGGCTCTGGCTGAGTACGTTTGTCGAGATGATTCTTTCGGCCTTTCTGGCGCCGATTCGGATGCTTTTTCACAGCAAGTTCGTTTTCAGTCTTCTCCTGGGCCGGAAGGTCGGCTGGAAAACGCAGCAAAGAGAAGAGCTGGCTACTTCCTGGTCCGAGTCCTTGCGCAAGCATGGTCCGGGAATGATTCTGGGGTTTATCTGGGGTGAGGTCGTTCTCCTGACCAATCCCTCTTTCTTCTGGTGGCTGACTCCCATTCTGGCGGCCCTGATTTTGTCTGTCCCCTTATCCGTGTGGTCCAGTCGGTACACTGTCGGTGAGAGATCCAGAAGACGCGGCCTGTTCCTCGTCCCCGAGGAAGTCTCGCCGCTCCCGGAACTGCATTGGGTGCAGAGCTACCTGCAGGAATACCGGTCGTGGTCTTCGCCTTTGTCGATCGACAAAGAGCAGGGGTTTCTGCGAGCCGTAGTCGATCCCCGGGTCCATGCCCTGCATTTGGCCTGTCAGAGTAAAAATCGCCGCTATCCGGAGAAGGTCCGGGAAAGGAGACGTAAAATCGCGGATAAGGCGCGGTCTCTGACTCCGGATATGCTGACCGCGTCGGAGAAGAGGCAGCTGTTGTCCGACCCTCCGGCCCTGACCTGGCTGCATAAGTCGATATGGGGAATCGCCGATGAAACCCTGGCTCGAATGTGGGGGCTCTAGCCGATGGCGGCAGCCTCTTGTCCTTATGAATCCTTGTTTATGCCTCAGGAGCAGGACCTCGTTGCCTACTTCAGCATGGAAATAGGACTGCAGGAATCGATACCCACTTACAGTGGGGGGTCGGTGTTTTGGCAGGCGATACTATCAGATCCTTTGCCGATATCGGCATGAATGTCATTGCCGTGACGCTTCTCAGCGAAAGGGGATATTTCTATCAAAAGCTTGATGAAACAGGGAATCAGCTTGAATACGACAACATCTGGTCCGCTGGGAATTTTATGGCCAGGCTGGACCAGGGGTCGAGGTGGCCATCGAAGGAAGGCCGGTATTGGTCACGGCCTGGGTCTATCAGGTAAGCGGAATCAACGGCAGGAAACTCCCCGTCATTTTTCTTGATACCAACCTGGAAAAGAATTCCGAGGAGGACAGACTCCTTACGGGCTATCTGTATGGAGGAGATTCCGGGTACAGGCAGCAAAACGATGCCAATGATGCCGCCAGCCTCTATGATAAACTGGAAAGAGTCATTGTTCCAATGTATTATAAAAATAAAGAAGAATACCTAAGGGTTATGCGAAATGCGATAGCCTTTAACGCATCATATTTTAACTCAACCCGGATGGTCAAACAGTACCTCGTGCGGGCTTATGCCAAAGGGGGCCGGACTGACCTGATGCAGCTGGTTACCCCGAAAATACTGTCAAACTAGTCCGCCTGACGATCTTTGACAGAATGCAAAGAGGAAAACTTGTTTTTTGTCCGGGCATGAAGGCTCAAAGGCTTCGTTCCAGATTGATGATCTTCGAGGGGGCGAATTGGTTTGCATTAAAAAAATTGATCAGCCTGGAATCATTCAGGGAGACCAGGGTGTGTATTTTTTGGACTCCGAGGTCCTTCAAATGATCCACGAATTCATGCATCAACTTCCCGCCGATGCCCTGCTTCTGGTAATCGGGATCAACACCGATGGTGTCCAGGGTCGCCTCCTCCTGGAAGATACCGTATTCACCCATGAAGAGTTCTCCCATAACGAAACCGACCACGGTTTTATCTTCTTTTTCAGCCACCAGTGAGGTGGGCACGAATTCTTTGGATTTGAAAAGTTTTTCAAATTTCATTTCATAGTACTTGGGCCGGGATACACCGAGTACTTTCTCGTCGATCCGGACCACGGCCTCAAAATCGTCAGCCCTCATGAGCCGGGTGCTGATGGTCTTCTTGTTCATGGAACCTCCTTGTTGAGGGGCATCAAGCACAATCCATCTTACCAGAAGCAGAAACAATTATCCAGCTATGAGCGTCAAGACCGCCATCTTACCCCTTTTGGGCCGCTTGACATTGCGGCCGTTCTGGTCAATAATTCCACTCTTCTCACGTGCCGGGTAAGGGTGCGCGAGAACCTTCCTCTGCAGTAACTGCAGGCCTTCTCCTCTTCCAGTCCGGCGAGTTGAGAGTTGTGAATCGCCGGACAGGGAGCCTCAATGCACTCAAGCAAAAGTCAAAGTATTCAGAAATACGACCCGGAAAACCGGGCCAAACGCTCAACCAGCCGTTCCCATGTTTCTCCTTCCTCGAAAGGGGAACAGACACAGAAATTTCAAACAGACAGCCAGATAAAGGCCCGCTTGAATCTCGGCGGAGTCTTTGCGAACTTAAGCGTCGAACTGCAGGATGCGATCATCCGGCAGGGCTACACCAAACCCACTCCCATCCAGGAGCAGTCTATCGAGTATCTTCTCCAGCGACGGGATCTCCTGGGCTGCGCCCAGACCGGAACAGGCAAGACCGCCGCCTTTGTCCTGCCCCTTCTGCAGCATCTTCAGTCGCAGAACCGCCGCTGCAAGCCGGGGTCTCCCCGCGCCCTGATCATGGCCCCTACCCGGGAACTGGCCGGGCAGGTCGGCGAGAGTATCGCCGCCTACGGTCGCTTCTTGCGCATCAGTCAGACCACGATCTTCGGGGGTGTCGGCCAGAATCCCCAGGTTCGCTCTCTGCGGCGCGGCGTGGACATCGTCACGGCCACCCCGGGACGCCTCCTCGACCTGATGCAGCAGGGGATGCTCCGGCTGGACAGCGTCGAAACCTTTGTCCTGGATGAGGCGGACCGCATGCTGGATATGGGGTTTCTGCCCGATATCCGCAGGATAATGCAGACTCTGCCCGCGGAGCGACAGTCGCTTCTCTTTTCGGCCACCCTGCCCAAGGCCATTGTCGAACTGGCCGGTCAGGTGGTCAAGGACCCGGTCCGGGTGAGCATCGCCCCGGAGCAGCCTGCTGTGGAAAAAATTTCCCAGAAGGTGTATTACGTTGAAAACCGGGACAAACTGGCTCTGTTGACCAAGTTTCTCCGGGACCGGGATGAAGGCAAGGTCCTCGTTTTTGCGGAGATGAAGCATATGGCCAATCGCATCACCGGGAAGCTGAGTGAAGCGGGCATCCCGGCCACGGCCATTCACGGCAACAAGAGCCAGAAGGCGCGGACCCAGGCCCTGGCCCAGTTCAAAAACGGTTCGACCCGCGTGCTGGTTGCCACGGACATTGCAGCCCGCGGTCTCGATGTGAAGGACATCTCCCACGTGATCAACTTCAATCTGCCACGCGAGGCAGAGACCTATGTGCACCGCATAGGCCGGACGGCCCGGGCCGGGGCGGCCGGCTGCGCGGTCTCTTTCTGCAGCACCGAGGAGAGCGGGATGCTGGGCCGCATCGAGCGGCTGCTGCGCCAAAAAGTCCCTGTTGACAAGACACATTCCCGGCAAGCCGCAATGACCCGGTCTGCCGCTCAGAAAAAGGACCTGCCGGCCGGCCGAAAGAGAGCCCGGCCCGGGACGGCGAGAACCTTCCGGAAATAGCCAAACCAAAAAAGGGCTGCGATCTGGAGTAGCAGCCCTTTTCTCTTCAGTTGCCCGCCCGGATGCCGGTCCGGCCATTTTAGGCGGATTCCTTCAGCAGAGGCGTGAGCAGCCGGCAAACCAATGCTTAGCGGCATTCACCGATCCTTTTCCTGCTCATCGTGGTCCTGATTTCCATGCCCTGCATGGACATGCGCGAGGACCCTTCGAAGGCCTTCTCTACTACCGATGCCCCGAAAAAACAAGGATAGCTGCAGGGCAAAGCCGGGCTCTGGAGATTTTGGCGCAAAAATAGTATGACTCGATTTTCGTGGAATTCGAGTTCCTTTGAAAATGCTGATTGAATCCTGGATGTATCATGAAAATCGTATCCTGGAATGTAAACGGCTTCCGGTCAGTGCTCAAGAAAGGTTTCTGGGACTGGTTCGAGGACTCAGGGGCCGATATCGTCTGCCTGCAGGAAATCAAGGCCACAGAAGACCAGATCCCGGAAAATGAACGGCATCATGCCGGCTACCAGACTCTGTTCCAACCGGCCACGGTCAAGAAGGGCTATTCCGGGGTGGCGGCCTGGTGCCGGCGGCCGCCCCTGGCGGTCGATTTCGAAATGCCCGATCCCCGTTTTCAGGGAGAGGGGCGGCTGATCCGGCTGGAGTATGAGGATTTTTATGTCTTCAACGTCTATTTTCCAAACGGCAAGATGGGGGAGGACAGACTCCAGTACAAGCTCGACTATTACGACGCCTTTCTGGATCAGGCCCAAAAGCTGAGGCAGGACAAGCCGGTGGTGGTCTGCGGCGATTTCAACACGGCTCACACCGAGATCGACCTGAAGAATCCCAAGGCCAATGAAAATATCTCGGGATTCCTTCCGGTTGAACGGGCCTGGCTGGATAGGTTCATTGCGGCCGGGTACCTGGACACCTTTCGTCTCTTCAACCAGGAACCGGGCTATTACAGCTGGTGGTCCTACCGTTTTCGGGCCAGGGAAAGAAACGCGGGCTGGCGGATCGATTATGTCTTTGTCTCTTTGGAGCTCAGGGCCCGGGTGAAACAGGCCTGGATCGAATCCGAGGTCCCGGGTTCGGATCACTGTCCCGTAGGGGTGGAAATCGAGGTCTGACCTGCACCTCTTGCAGAAAACTATCTCAGGCTCATGGCCTTTTCCGGACAGAGTTCCTGGCAGCAGAAGCAGGTGATGCAGGTGTCCGCATCCACGACCGGGACCTGGCTGCCGTCCATGGACAGGGCCTGGACCGGGCAATGCTCGATGCAATCCCCGCAGCCGGTGCACAGTTCCGGGTCGGCTGCGGGTTTGACTCCGGACTGTGTTTGGAGCATGTCCTGCATGGCTTCGTTCTGCAAGATAGCCTCCCCGCCCAGGGGCGGGAGCTTGAAATTGGGAATTTCTTCAAATTTTCCGATGACTTCGATTGATTTTGAGGAGTAATCGCCCAGGCCGAGTTCCCCGGCTCTCTGCAGAAAGCGCAGCCGGCCAGGATCGAGGCCCATCATCCTGGCCACCACCGCGTCCAGGGCCACTGCGTTGTCCGAGGCCAGGATCCGTCCGATGCTGCGCAGATCCGCAGAGGCCGGACCGTTGCCTTCCATGCCCAGCACGGCGTCCATGATGAACAGATCCGGGACCCTGAGGTTGAAGACCTCCACGACTGCCTCATGGAAGCGCAGAGGGCTGCCGGCCGCCTTGTGCAGTTTGGCCTTGAGCGCGCCCGGCAGGATGCCGTAGCTGTTCTTGATGGCCCCGGTGACGACGGTCAGGCCGTGGGTCTTGAACTTGGGCAGGCTGATGATGACATCGGCCTCGAAGACGGCCCGGGAAACGCTGACCCGGGGCATGAAGGACGGGTTGAAGACCACCTGTCGGGATTCGTTGCCGATGTTCTGGTAGTAGCCTCCAGCCGCCTCCATGAGCCCGGTCTCTTCGAAGCTTCGTTCGTTGTCGCCGTAATTGAACAGGCCTGGATTGTCGCCCACGATGATCGACTCCGGCAGTCTTTCCTCCACGGCCTCCACCACCGCCCGCAGCAGGGCCGGGTGGGTGACGATGCCTTCATCCGGGCTGGATGTTCGCAGGACATTGGGCTTGATGAGCACCTTTCTACCGCTGATCGTTTGCGGAAAAACCTCCAGGGCCCTGTCCACGGCCTGGCGGCAGGTATCATAGTCTGCGGGTTCGATGAGGACTTTGGACATTGATTCTTTTCCTTCAGAAAGCGTGATTGATGTCTTTATTTTCATGGAATAAATTCTACTTTGTTTGACCTGTCTGTCAAGTTTAAAAGACAGAAGTGATGAGATCTATCTGGTTTTTTTGTCTTTTTTTGAAGAGAAATTTTTCATGATATCCGGTTTGGCCCCGCTGAACGGGGGATTCAGCGGGGCCAAACCGGATATCAGACCAGGCTGCTCAGGTAGAAGATAAAGGGGATGACCAGGACCCCCAGGAGGCTGGAGGTGATGATCATGCTCCCGGCATACCGGGCGTCCACCGAGTAGCGCAGGGGCAGGACCACTGAAAAGACGGCCGAAGGCAGGGAGGAGGCGACAAGGACCACGGTCCGGGCCAGGCCGGTGATCTGAAAGAGATGAACGGCCAAAAGTCCGGCCAGGAAACCGAAGCCGAAGCGCAGGAGGAGGCCGGCGGCCAGATGCGGGTCTGCCTTGACCTTTCGTTTCCGAAGCGAGCAGCCCAGGGCAAAGGCGGCCAGGGAGGGGGCGCCTGAACCGCCGAACTGGAAGACCCGCAGCACTGCCTCCGGGAGCACGATTCCCCCGTACTTGAAGAGAAATCCGAGGATGATGGCCCAGAGCAGGGGAGATTTTATCATTTCGAAGAGTCCCCTGAAGGTGAATCCTCCGGTAACCAGGATGATGCCGATGGTGAAGATATAAAAGGTCTGGATCTGATCGTAGATCACGATGAGGTTCATGGCGGAGAGTCCGCCCCAGAGCTGCATCAAGGGAATGCCCAGAAAGCCGGAGTTCATGAAAATGATGGGAGGGGTCACTGCCTTGAACTCCTGGCGGGAGAAGCGGCAGTAGAGATAGGAAGCCGCGAGCAGGAGCAACAGGACGAAAGTCACGGCTCCGGCCAGCTTGACCGTGTCCTTGAGGTAGATGTCCGAGGTGGACAGGGAGAAAAAGACCAGAAGCGGCATGAAAAAGTCGGTCACGGCCCGGACCAGGGTCTCTTCCGATATGGCGAAGAACTGGGCGAACAGATAGCCGCCCAGAGTGACAACGATCATGGGCAGGAGGATCAGAAAAAGATCGACGATCATCAGCCCTAGTCATCGATGAGCTCGGTCAGGACCCCGTTTAGCTTTTTGGGGTGGATAAAGGCGAACTCACAGTCTCGAAACGGCCTGGCTCCGCCGATAAAGGGGTAACCCTTGTCCTCTAACTCCTCCATGGCCTCCCTGGTGTTGTCCACGTTGAAGCTCAGGAGCATGACGCCTTCGCCCCTTTTTTCAATGAATTTAGCCACATCCCCGTCCGGAGAGGTGGACTCCATGAGCTCGAAGCCCACCTCGCCGATATAGTACCTGGCCACCCGGATTTTTTCGTTCTCGTCCACATAGGCGTCATCCGGTCCGTCCTTGCCCAGCAGGGGCTCCCAGGTCTTCTTGGCTTCTTCCAGGTCTCTGACCGCCACGCAGAGGTGGTCGATTCTGTTCATTTTCATGGAATGCACTCCATAATTAAACAATTCTATTTCAGGCCTGCCAGAGGCAGGGCTGGTATGAAACTTCATCTAAGAATGCGAACCGGTCACAGGGCTCTCTTTCGCTTAAACGCTTCCGGCTCTCGGTTTTCTAAGGCTCGTGAACACGGGATCCCTGCCCCCTCCGGACTCTTAAGCTCTGCTTTAAATTTGGATGTTGCATGAAAGTGTATTTTCAGCTGTCTTCTTGTTTGAAGCCTTTGGTGCGGTCCGGTTTCCCCCATTTCGCGAGCCTAAGAGAAACCTGAGAAGCCTCCCAGCGAGGACGCGCAAGAAAACCCTGTTGCCCGGTTCGAAAAGAGGGTGCCAATGCTCAAAATTGGAGTTTCTTCTTTGATCAAACTGGCAGTCGTAGATTCTATATCTATAATTTCATAGTGTTGTTGTGTATTCTAATAAAAAATAAATAGTTATGTGTCAGATTTGCCAGAGGCAGGGCTGACACCTGACACCTCTTAACTCCTCACTGTTCACTCCTCACTCCTCACTTTTTGAATTCCGGTTTTCGCTTCTCCAGAAAGGCGGAGATGCCCTCTTTGGCGGCCTCCAGGCAGGCTATTTCACCAAAGCCCTGATACCCGATCTCCAGGGCCTGCTCAAAGCTCTCGGCTGCGGCTGCCTTTTTGATGGTTGCCGCTGTCTGTTCCACGGCCTCGCGGCTCAGAGGGAGTTTCCCGGCCTTAGGGGTCTTTGGCAGTTCGATTTCAGGAAGATCCACCTTGCCTTCCGGGATCCGATGCCTGGTGCCCTGCAGGGCGAGGACCGTCCGCACGGCCTCGGGCAGCAGGTCCTGGTGGCTGTCCACGATGGTCCGGACCATGCCTGTTTCTTTGGCCTGGTCCGCGCTGATGCGTTTGCCAAACAGAATCATCTCGTGAAAGAGCTTGCTCCCTTTGGGCCACCTGCGGTAGGGCACCACGCAGCCCCCGATTCCAGGCAGGATGCCCAGGGTGATCTCCGGAAACTGGAATCCGGCTTGTCTGACCGCCACCAGGTCCTGGCAGCGGATGGCCATTTCCAATCCTCCGCCCAGGGCCAGGCCATTGACCGCCGCGACAATGGGTTTGTCCATGTTGTCCATGAAGCGCTGGACCTTGGCGCATTCCCGGCTGTACCGGGCCGCCCCTTCCTTGTCCCCCAGGAGCCGGGGGAACTTGCCGATGTCCGCGCCGGCTGAAAAAACGTTCAGCCCGTAACCGGTCAGGACAAAGCCCCTGGTCTCGGGGTCGTTCTGAAATTGTTCCAGGACCGAGAGGATCTCATCGTTGATCTGATCGCTCAAGGCGTTCATGGCCTGGGGTCTGCGCAGGGTGATCACCTTTACCCCGTCTACGTCGTCCACCAGCACATTTCGCCTGAAGGCGAGATATTCATCCAGGGGGTGTTTGGGTTTGGGAAATTCGGGCTTATCCAGGGCAAAGCGCTCCACGACTCTTTTGACTTCCTCTTGGCCCAGTTTCTGCATCAGGTCTAGCGGGCCCTGTTTGAAGCCCAGACCGATCTCGCAGCCCAGGTTCAGGTCCTCCTTGGTGCCGATCCTGCGGTCCAGGATGTCGAAGCTCTGGGAGAAGAGGATGCCCAGCAGGCGGTCCCGGACCAGGTCTCTGATCTCCTGCGGGACCTTGTCTCCGGAGCCGGGTCTGGCGGTGGCCCATTTTTCGACTGAGGCCAGGATGGGGGCAGGCTGGTAGTGGCCGCCCTCCTCAAGCATCTGATTGGTGTTGGTCTCGATGATGATCGGGTTGCCGTTGGCCAGGTTGAGGACGAAAAAAGGGCCGGCAAAAACGAACTCCTCGGATACGGTGTCGACCTGGGAGGCAGAGGCCTCGTTCAAAAGCAGGGCGGCCTCGTTGCACCAGTTGTCGAAGACCCGGTCCAGCATGAAGCAGACCACGTCCCTGGTCACCAGAGGCACTTTGCCGGTCATGGTGAAAAACCAGAGCAGGTAGTCGATGACCTCCTGCCGTGACTGATCCCAGGTAACGATCTCCACGGGCAGACTGCGCCAGGCCGGGGCAAAGAAATGGGTGATGCTGGTCCTCTCCGGGTGCCTGGCCTGGGCAAAAATCCGGGCGGCAGGGATGGAACTGGTGTTGGAGGCCAGGATCGCCTCCTCGGAAACCCGGTCTTCCACCAGCTTGAAGATCTTCTGTTTCAGTCCGAGGTCTTCGGTGGCGGCTTCGATGATCAGCTGGCAGCCCTTGATCTGATCGTAATCCGGGGTGTAGCTGATGTTTTTCAAGACAGCTTCGGCCTTCTCCGGGGTCATTTTTTTCTTGTCCACCCCTTTCTGGGCATAGGAGGCGATCCGTTTTTCGGCATTCTTGAGAGCGGTTTCAGAAATATCCACCAGGTGGAGTTTGATCTCCGGCAGTGCGCTTTTCAGATAGTAGCCTATGTCCGGGCCGATGGTTCCGGAGCCGATGATGGCCACTTCCCGGGGCAGGGAACGGGCCGGTTTGATGAGCATGGGGTTCTTGGCCGTGGGATAGAGAGTCTGGTCCTGCATAACACTCCTTCATATATTTGCAGTCGATGTCCACCGGTGGATATCGACTGCAAATATATCCTTAATTTAAGATCGTTGATTTTGTGGTGTGTTTCGTAACTCTCGGGTGGCTTTTTCGTCAACCTCCAGGGTCTCGGGATTTAGGACCACCCTGTAGTCCTCTCTGGCCTGTTGGAGGCTGACGTATTCCTGTTTCACATCGCGGGCCACCATTTCCGGATCTCTGGTGAAGGGGGCACCGTATCCGCCCCCTCCGGGGGCGTCCATGGTGATTCGATCTCCAGGGGCCAGCCGGCTCAGGCCATAGGGGTTGCCCGGTGTTTCATTGACCAGGAACCTGGCCAGGGAACCACTCCCGCCGCCGAATAAGCCCCGGGGGGGATATTTATAGCGTCCGGACTGGATCCCCAGGTTGACCGGGGACAGGGGACCGTAAGCATCATCAGGGATATTGAATACCACCCTCCGGCCCAGGCCGCCCCGCGTCCGGCCGG
>JAIPDR010000200.1 GCA_021737615.1 Desulfohalobiaceae bacterium
TCTGGTCCTGATCGGCTCGTTTTTTCTTTTCGATCTGTTTCCGAACCTGAATGTCAGGATCGCCTCGCTCCTCTTTTTCCGGGCGGTCATGATCGGCCTGATCACCTCCAGCCTGTCCTTTTTCATCGTGGAAAGCTACTCCCGCAGGGTCTTGATCCCCAGGGTCTTTCCCGGAGGAGGGCTGACCGAGGTCCCGGGGGTGGTCAGGGTCAATGTCGGCCGCCGGATCAGGCTGTTGAACCTGGCCGGTACCCTGACCCCGATGATCATCCTGGTCGTGACCCTGGGTTTCGTGGTCGCCGATGTCTTGCGCATCCCGAGTCTTCCCAATCAGCCGGTCCTGGATATCTTCTGGTTCACCCTGGTCCTGTGCCTGATTTTTGTTCTGATCGGGTTCAGACTCAACAACCTGGTGGGCCGTTCCGTGGTTACCCCCATAAAAGCGATGCTGCAGGTGGTGGAAAAGGTCAAACAAGGGGATTTCAGGCAGCGTATCGAAGTGGTCTCCAATGACGAGGTCGGGGTCCTGGCCGAGGCCGGAAACGAAATGATTCAAGGGCTGCACGAGCGGGAACGGGTCAGGGACTCCTTTGGCAGGTACCTCAATCCCGAGATCCGGGACAAGATCCTTTCCGGAGAAATCCCCCTCGATGGGGAGCGAAAGGAGGCCAGCATCCTCTTTTCCGATCTCAGGAATTTTACCGGCTATGTGGAATCCAGCCCTCCGGAAGAGGTCATCTTCAGCATGCGGGAGTATTTTACGGCGATGGAGGAGGCCGTCCGGGAGCATGACGGGCTGATCCTCCAGTATGTAGGGGATGAACTGGAGGCGGTCTTCGGCGTGCCCCTGGAGGTGGAGAATCATGCAGACAAGGTCCTGCAGGCCGCCCTGAAAATGCGCCACGGCCTGCAGGAGCTCAACCGAAAAAGACATGGAGAAGGCAAACCGCCCTTCAGGCACGGCATAGGCATCTGCTCCGGTCCGGTCCTGGCCGGGAATACCGGCAGCCGGGATCACCCGGCCTACGCCCTGATCGGGGACACGGTCAACAAGGCCTCCAGGATACAGGAACTGACCAAGGACTTTGGCGTGGACATCCTGGCCGCAGAGGAGACCAGGAGGATGCTGAGCTCGGCGATTCCCCTGCGCAGGCACGAGGCGCAATCCGTCAAGGGTCATGCCTCTGTGCTGGTGGTCCATGAAGTGCTCCCGGTCTGACCTTTTTCGGATTCGACAGGTTGCCCGGGTCTGCCTTATCTCCATGCCGCATCCAGCACCTCACGCACCTTGCTGGTCAGGGAATGGACCGTGAACGGTTTCTGGAGGAAATGGACATCCGGCTCGAGAATCCCCTGGTGCATGATGACATTGGACGTGTACCCGGACATGAAAAGAGTTTTGATGTCCGGGTGGAGCTTCTCGATACGCGCCTTAAGGGTCTTGCCGTTCATTTCCGGCATGACCACATCCGTAAGCAAAAGGTGAATCAGCCCCGGGTGCTCCCCGGCCCGGGCAAAGGCCTCATCCGGCGAGGAAGCAGCGATGACCTGGTAGCCGAAGCGTTCAAGCAGGCTCTTTCCCAGGGCCAGGATCGATTGCTCGTCTTCGACCAGCAAGACGGTCTCGCTGCCTGTCTCCACGGTTATGCCGCCGGGATCATCATTTGTCTCCTTGGCCTCCTGAGTCCGGGGGAGGTAGATCTTGAAGGTGGTACCCTGCCCCGGTTCGCTGTATACATTGATGAAGCCGTTGTTTTGCTTCACGATCCCATAGACCGTTGCCAGCCCGAGACCGGTTCCCTGGCCCATGGCCTTGGTGGTGAAAAAAGGCTCGAACACATTTTCCAGTGTCTCCGGGTCCATGCCCTTACCGTCGTCGCTGACCGCCAGCATCGCGAACCGGCCGGGCATGAAGCCCGCATGCTCGGCGCAGTAGGTCCGGTCCAGGACCACGTTTCCCGTTTCTATGGTGATCTTGCCCACCCCGGCGATGGCATCCCTGGCATTGACGCACAGGTTGGCCAGGATCTGATCGACCTGGGCCGGGTCCATCCTGACCGGCCACAGGTCCGTCCCGGGCTTCCAGGCCAGGTCGATGTCCTCGCCGATCAGCCGTCTGAGCATCTTGAGCATATCGGAAATTGTGTGGTTCAAATCAAGAACCCTGGGATTGGCTGTCTGTCTGCGGGCAAAGGCCAACAGCTGCCTGATGAGATCAGCCGAACGCTCAGAGGCCTTGATAATCGTTCTGAGCTCCTGATACACGGCATGCTCTTTGCCCACCTGCATCATGGCCAGCTCGGCATGCCCCAGGATCAGGCTGAGCATGTTGTTGAAATCGTGGGCTACGCCTCCGGCCAATCGCCCCACGGATTCCATCCTCTGGGCCTGGACCAGTTGCTTTTCAAGCTTTTCCTGTTTTTTTTCCGCTTCCCTGCGCTCCGAGATATCCCGCACAACGGCCAGGACCGCTGAGACACCTTGAAATTCGAAGAGACGAGCGCTGACCTCAACCGGAATGCGCCTGCCGTCTTTGGCCAGTTGTTCCGTTTCAAAGATGGCATGCCCGGTGCCGGCCAGCTCATTCATGATCTCCGGAATCCTGGCCTGGTGTTCCGGGACGTCGATGGCGCTGATATCCATTTCCAAAAACTCATCCCGTGTATAGCCGAGCACACGGCAGGCCCGGTCGTTGACCTCCAGGAAGCGGCCCGGTCCCTCTTCGGTCACCTCATGCACGAATACCGAGTCATTGGCGTTTTGAAGCAGCAGCCGATAGCGTTCTTCGCTGGCCCGCAATGCCTCCTCAGTCTTTTTACGGTCCCTGATGTCCCGGGCAAAGGCGCAGTTGTACTCCTGGCCGTCGAAAACCACCAGGTTGGATCTCACCTCGACCGGATAGGTCCTGCCGTCTTTGGTTTTGTGAACCGACTCGAAAATACCGCTCTTGCCGGCCTGCAGTTTAGCCCAGGAATCAGGCCAGGCTTCCGGCGAGAACATCGGATCTATATCGCTGACCCTCATGGCCAGCAGCTCGTGTCGCGAATATTCCAAAGCCCTGCAGGCGGCTTCGTTGACATAGATGATCCGACCCTCGCTCGTCATGAAAAAGGCTTCATCCGAGGTGTGATCGACCGCGAACTGAGTAAGCCGGAGCGATTCTTCGGCCAGGTTCTGTTTGGCCCAAATACGAGCGATCAAAACCCCGAACAGGAGAAAGAGGGCCAGTATGAGCGAGCGAATATAGATTTCATGACCGGGGATATTGAAAAGCAGCAGATCCTGGAAATGGCCTTCATAGAAGAAGTAAGAATCCAGAAAGGCATCGCTAACCCAGAATAACAATCCGAAGGCGACGGTCAGGGCAATAATCTTCTTTTCTACCTTCATCGTTATGCCATACAGTTTCAGCGCTTGTATTTGCAATAAGCCCAAAAGTCCTCGAGACGGATCGAACGGCAGTGGCCGATCAAGGCGCTGCCTTATCGAAGGATAGCAACAGTTGGCCTGAAAATAAACTCTTGCTTTATACTTATTTTGCGTAGAGCAGCGGACATGCGGTGCGTTTTTTTATTATACCTGATTATAGAACTATTGACACCGGGTATACGGTTCAAGGTCCCGGACGAAGAGATCCGGGATCTCATTCAGTACTCACCCGGTTGACGGCTTCCCGGAATGCTTTGTATATTGACTGGCTGAACAGGGTCGAAAACCAGCGAGAAAGAAAACGATTCAGTGTCAGCCCTGCCTCTGGCAGGCCTGACATATATTTATTTATATCAGAATATGGAGCCAAGCTGTTGTTCTTTTGGGTTAAAGTCCACAACTGCCGGTTTGATCGGGATAGAAACTTCGTGCTTATTGGCTAACCCAGTCCTTGGCAGAGAGATTCTTCGTTCGCGGACTCACGCAGAATGACAAGAATGCGGACTCACTCAGAGTCCCTCCTGAGTCTTCGAAGGAACAACACTGTTGAGCGTTTGCCTTTGTCTGTCGTTCTGAACGAGTCTGCCTGCCCACCCAGTTCAATCTCTGAAGCGGAGCGCATTGAACCGGGGCGAGTGAAGAATCCTTTTTCTTCAGCAGTCCTGCTTTTTTTGAAAATGAATGAAGTTTCATACGAGCGCCGCCTCTGGCAATGGCCAGTCTGATCGAGTCAGAAACTTCAATGCCTTACGGGAAGTTTCACAAAAGAGCATCAAAAGATGACCCAGCCCCGCACCGTGATCCTGGTCCATAAAGGCGCCCTGGGGGACTTCCTCCAGGTCTGGCCGTCGCTTCGATCTCTGACCCGCCACTGGCCGGACAGCACTTTCTTGTGGGCCGGCCGGGAGCAGTACACCCTGTGGACCGCTCCCCTGGGCATTCAGGGATGCCCGGGCCGGCTGCGCGCATTGATCGACTCCCTGTACAGCGCAAGGGTTCGGCCGGAAGGACTCGCTGATTGTCTGGTGATCTGGTTCGGGCTGAAAAGATATCCCCTGGAAGAACATTTCCCCGGGGTCTGGTTCGTGCCGGGCCTGCAGGCGGGGGTGCGCAGGCCGCCCCGGCAGGTCTACGCCGAAGGCCTGGCAGCGCACGGCGTCCCTTGCTATCCCGGGTGGTTAGACCTGTGGCGCCGCACAATTGCCGGCCGCGACAGGGTATTCAGGGAAAAAGGCGACGTGCTCCTTTTCCCCGGGGCGGGGCACCCCAAAAGATGCTGGCCCCTGGACAGGTTCCAGGCCCTGGGGCAATGGTTGACCAAACAGGGACACAGGGTCTGTTTTGTTTATGGGCCGGCTGAAAAGGAGCGCGGGGTCAAGGTAAAAAATTTTGAACCTGTCTTTCCTGAAAATTTTCACGACTTACAGGAGCTCCTGGTCCGGGCGTCCCTGGTGGTAGGGAATGATTCCGGTCCCATGCACCTTGCCGGATATTTGGGAGTGCCGGCCCTGGCCCTGTTCGGTCCGGCGGCTTCCTCGCAGTGGGGGCCTTACCGGATCAGGACCCTGAAATGCTCACTGGAGTGCTCACCCTGCTCCGAAGACGGGGTCATCACCTGTGAGAGGCCGGTCTGTATGCAGGAGATTTCACTGGAAAGTGTGAAAAAAGCGGTCCAGGAGCTGCAAAATTATGCACCCTGCTGAAAAAGGGGGTATTGCCGATTAAAAATAAAAACCGGTCTGCAAAGCAAAGCAAACTTCGCAGACCGGCTTTCGCAAAAGGAGGAAGGTAATTATTACTATGCAATCGGGATGCCAAAAAGCCGGACGGGACTAAAAAAAATTTTCCAGCGGTACAGGCGGGTTTGCGGGATCATGGTCTTCAGAACGTTCTTTCGCTGTGAAAAAGGCTGGTTTAAAATTTTGAATCACTTCTTTTAAGGTCCTGGTCAGGGGCGGGCCTTGAGGCAAGAAAGATTTAGTCCGGTTAAATTTTTTTTACCCGATTCCGATCCAATACTGACCCAGCTTCCATTCTTTCTGATAACACCGGCTGAAGCAATGGCTGGCACCTTTGTCAGCCCTGCCTCTGGCAGGCCTGACATATAATTGTTTAATATATTGAATATTTGGCCCCCGGTTGTTAAGTAATTGGGTCTAAGTCCTCATTCTCTTGTCCGTCATTCCGGCTGTTAAGCTTAAATGTCAAAACGTTGATACGAAGCCCGCTTTAATCTTGCTCTTCTATGAAAAATCCCGCCCTGATCAGTGTCTCACGGTCAATGGCCCCTGCCCGGAGTATGTTCAGTTTGCCGGGTTCGGGCTCTGCGACGATTGTCGACGGTGCCCCGCCGCCAGGAAGAGGCAAAGGGTTGAAGCAGAAATCGGACTGTCGTTTGAGGTCGGGGTCTATCTCGTCCGCTGACGAAGGCGGCTTTTTTCCGGAAAGATTGGCACTGCTGGCGGTCAGGGGAGCTTCGGCCCCCAGACAAAGGGATCGCGCCCCAGGGTGGGAGGTCAGCCGGACGCAGAGCAGTCCCCGGTCATTGACCAGTCCGCGGGGCAGGTGGCTGCGGGCCGGGACCAGGATGGAAAGCGGGCCGGGCCAGAAGTGTTCCATCAGCCTGCTGAGCAGGGGAGTGATGCAAGAGGCGATTGGCCCAAGCTGTTCAGGATCGCCGATGATCAGGGGAAGCGGTTTGGACAGGGGTCTGGACTTTATGCAAAAGACCCGCTCGACGGCCCTGGTGTCGAGTCCTGAGCAGCCCAGGGCATAGAAGGTCTCGGTCGGATAGATGAGACAGCCGCCTGCCCGCAGGATGGTCACGGCCCTGTCGATCATGCCCGCAGCCAAGTTGGAGCTTCCATAAGCGCTGTTTGCGGCCGGCGGACAGCCGCTTTGATCTGACCGAATTTCATGCCAGCGGGTAGTCCTTGAGACGGGTATAGACCGGCCCCCTTGGGGTCAGTTGGCTCTGCCAGAGGACAAAGGTCCTAACATAAAAGGCCGGCCACTGCCGCTTGTTCAGGTCGAGCAGCAGGGCCTTCCAGTCGTCCTGGCCGGCTTTCTTGATCCTGGCCAGAGTCAGATGGGCTCTGAATTCCTTTTTGGATAAAGGAAATCCCAATGGCTCAAGGGTTTGTTCTATATCCTCCGCCAGTTCCTTGCAGGCCAGAGCCCCGCTGCTCAGTCCGATCCAGACCACTCTGGGCGTTTTTCCCGGGGGGAAAAAGCCGGCCCCACCCGCCTGAAGCTCAAAGCTGGGTCTGGTCACCGTCTCCAGCCGCTTCTGGACCCGGTCCAGAAGCTCTTCAGAGACCTCACCCAGAAAGGAAAGGGTCAGGTGCCAGTTTCCCTTTCTGGTCCAGCTTATTTTTGATCTGAGCCGGGGCCGCCAGGCAGTGATTATGTCTTCCAATCCTTCCTGATAGGTATCCGGCAGGGCCAGACCCAGAAAACATCTGACTCCCATCCGACCTCCTTGACAATTCTTAATCCATGGCTATTACTCTGTGTTGCCCGGGAAGCTTATATCCGGCATTACAGAGTATAAATCCTGAATTCTTACAGGCCCCGCAGGGAAAACCTGCTTTAAGTGTAAAGTGCATCTTGGTGAATAGCAACAGTTTGTCTAAGGAGGAAAAAGACCCATGGCCATGACCCCATCCGATAGCTACCAATTCCAGGCGGAGACCCAGAAATTATTGAATATCATCATCCATTCCATCTATACGAACAAGGAAATCTTTCTGCGGGAGTTGATTTCCAACGCCTCGGACGCCCTGGACAAGACCCGCTTTGAAATGAGCAGGGGGACCGAGGTCGCGGACCCGGAGCAGGAACTGGAAATCAGGATCGAACCGGATAAGGACAACAAGATTCTGAAGATAGCCGACACAGGGATCGGGATGAGCAAGGATGAACTTATCTCCAACCTGGGAACGATCGCCAAGTCCGGAACCGAGGAAT
>JAIPDR010000201.1 GCA_021737615.1 Desulfohalobiaceae bacterium
ATTTAGAAGTTGATCTGCCACTTCAAGCCGTAATAGATGGAATCGCCTTCATCGTTGCCGTTTCTGTCATCCATGTAATCGAAGTAACCGACTTCCGGGACGATGAAGAAACCGTCCACGATATTGATGGTGGCCTGGGCATAGACAGAGGACTCATCATCTTTTTCTGCGCCTGAGGTGTCGTATTCACTCTCGACATAGCCGTAGCCGGCTTCAAAGGTGACCTGATCGTTCATGGTGTAGGTGGCTACCAGGATTCCGCCGACGGTTTCGTCGTCGGTCACATCGTTGCCGACAAGCAGCGGGCTCGCGTCTGTGGCCACAAACTGACCGTATTCGCTGCTGTTCTGGCCGTAGAAGATGTTGGCGGCCAGATTCAAGGGGCCGAAGACAACGTCGCCGCCCGCGGCAATACCAAAGGCGTCCACGTCTTCGTCATTGACTTCAAAGGTGTGATAGACACCGGCAATCTGAAAACCGGAGCCGCCGGGGCCGGTGAAGCTGTATTTGGCTTCGGCCTGGGGGATGGTGTAATCCACGTCTCCGCCGGTACCAATATCGCTCCCCTGGGGCTCGACCAGGGCGAATTCGAAGCCGGCGCACTCATACTGGATCATGGGTTCGCGGCCGTTGTAGACGCCGCCCTGGGCCAGCAGGTCGTTGTCGGATTCGAAGACCTGGTTGCTGTAGAAGAAATTGAACGGGGTGTAGGTCTGCCCGAGCAGAAGGGTGCCTCCGCCCAGCTGGGCCGTGCCGTACATTTTCCTGAGGGTGGGGGTGCCGCCGCCGGTGCTGTGCCCGTACTCAAAGCCGCCGCCGATAACGTCGCCCTGCACCGTGGCCCCGATCCGGGCGTTGCCCTGCAGGGTCCAGGTCAGGTCGTCGTCGTCTCCGGCTTCATCAGAAAAATCTTCATAAAACGTGCTCATCCGGGAACTGCCGTAGAAGTTCCAGTCGGCCGCAAACGAGGGCAGCACGAAGGCGCCCACGAATGCGAGGGACAGCAAGACAATCATCAGCTTTTTCATAACTCTTTCCTCCTTTTACTTGAAAAACTATCAATCCTTCCTTTTGCCGCCTGCTTCAAAAACCAGTACTTTCTTGCCGGGCATCACCTCCATAATTGCCTTTAACCTTATCGGGTTTAAAAATTTGTACTGCAACTGATTCAGGTTTTACCCAAGTCTTTTAGAAAATGCAAGCAAAATTTGTCTCTTTTTTAAAAAATGTTCAATTTTTTTTACTTCAAGAAATCCTTGACTCGCCATTGCTGCCATCCTACTTGGATTACTGTATTTATTCAAAAAAATACTCCCCTCTGCCCTGTACCAAGGATTTCTTCTAAAAAAATGTTAAGGCAGATATAAAGCTTAATTGTTGGCGACTTCTGATCTAGCAGAGCTCAAACCTGCCCTTTACGCAAAGTCCTTTAAAAAAATATGAGCTGAAGAAATCCGGATATCGTCCTTGGTCAAGAGATCAGTATCTTTTTTCAACAGAACCTGTGTGGCTTTGACCTCTGGAAATCGCTTCTTAAGGTAGACAAGACTCGGGCTGACTTGCTCACGAGATGTTTTGCATTCAATAAAATGAACCGGGGTTCCCTCCTCCAGAATGACAAAGTCGACTTCCCGTTTGTCCACATCTCTGAAGTATCGAATCTCCACCTCCCGACCTTCAACATCCTGCTGAAAACAGGACCATTTCATCAAATGACACCCAACAAGATTTTCAAACCTGGCTCCGTCTTCTTTGATCAGAGTCCAATCCCAATGATAATGTTTGGCCTCTTTTTTTACTGCCCGAACTTTCGGGGAACCAAAAGGGTAAATTCTGAAAAGGAGATAAAGGTTTTCGAGCATCGAAACCCAACGGGAGACAGATTGGTGAGATACCTGCAAATCTTCGCGCAATGCGTTTAAGGACAGTGGCGACCCGACAAGTTCCGGAAGACGCAGGACCATCTGTTCTATGGTGTCTATTTCTTGAATCCGCTCCAGATCACGTAAATCTTCCCGGACAATACGGGTCCTGTAATCCCTGCTCCACCTCCTGGACTCCCTTTGCGAAGCTTGGAGAAATTGTTCTGGAAAGCCGCCATATTGCAGGAGTTCTGTCACAGTAGAGTGGGCAGGACTACCGAGCTCAGCCAAGGTGAAAGGAAAAAGGCGATAAAAGAAATACCGTCCCTGAAGAGAATCTCCCCCTCTTCGATAATGATCTAACCTGGCACTTCCAGTGACCAGAACCTGGATCTCGTCTTTGCGTTTATCAAAAAGCCCCTTGACCACCTGTCTCCAACGCTTGTATTTATGTACCTCATCAAGAACCAGCAGACCCGACTCGGCAGGAAATTGTTCTTTGATGATATCCTCTCGATCCCTTGGAGCATCCCAATTTAAATAACGCCTTTTTTGATCCAGACCCAGGGCATCCAAGAGTTGAGTAGCCAAGGTGGTCTTGCCTGACTGCCTCGGTCCCCCGATAAAGACCATCTTTTTTTGCAAGTCCTGCTGTACATATTTTGTGATTGTGCGTTTTATAAATCCTTGCATTTTTACCTCTATCAGAAAATATTTGCTTCTTTTTTGCGATAGAGATAAAAATAGTATAATTTCGTCACAAGATCAAGAGAGCAAGTCACAGAGACAGACCGCAACCCTCCCCAATTCTCTTACCCTCAAATTGGATCTCTAAAATCGACAAAAAAGATAATTCAGGCCAAAAACTTATACAAGAAAGAAACGATGCAGCCAGCCCTGCCAGGCCTGCCTGGCCCGGTGCGCATAGAGCTCCTTGCGCCGGCTCTTTTTGGCCCTGACCTCGAGCGGCGGACATAAACCGAAATTCACGTTCATGGGTTGAAAGTTCTTCGTATCTGCCTGCAGATGGTGCAAAAGACCGCCAAGGGCGGTCTCCCTCGGGGGGAGGTCCAGTTTACGGCCCCGGGTTCTTGCGACCAGATGCATCCCCAGCCACAGGCCGCAGGCAGCGGATTCGACATATCCTTCCACTCCGGTGATCTGGCCGGCCAGGTACACCCCCGGGCTCTCCCTGAGCTCCAGATCGGGAGCAAGCACCCGGGGTGCGTTGACAAAGGTATTTCTGTGTATGCTGCCGAGCCGTTCAAAGCGGGCGCTCTCCAGGCCCGGAATAGTGCAAAAGATCCTCTTCTGGGCCAAGTGGGTCAGTCTGGTCTGGAATCCGACCAGATTGAACATGGTTTTCTCTTTGTTTTCCGCCCGCAGCTGGACCACGGCAAAGGGGCGCTTACCGGTCCGGGGATCGGTCAGACCCACAGGTTTCAGGGGACCGAAGGCCAGGGTCATCTCTCCCCGCTCCGCCAGGACCTCTACCGGCAGGCAGCCTTCGAAATGGGTCCGGGATTCAAAGTCCCTGGCCCTGGCCTGCTCCCCGTTAAGCAGGGCCTGTCTGAGTCTGTGGTACTCCTCTTCGTTCAGAGGGCAGTTCAGGTAGTCCCTGCTGTCAGGCTCGTATCTGGAGGCCCAGAAGACCCGTTTGAAGTCGATGGAGTCCGCGGCGACAATGGGGGCTATAGCGTCATAGAAAGAGAGCCCCTCTTCTCCGGTCCGCTGCTGCAGACTCCTGCTCAGGGACTCTCCGGCCAGGGGCCCGGCTGCGATAACAACCCGTTTAAATGGAGTGAGTACGGGATCATCCAGGCCCAGGACCTCCTTTCTGACGATCTGAACCCCGGGCATATCCTGGAGCCGGTCGCTCACTACCCCGGCAAAGCGCTCCCGGTCGACGGCCAGGGCCTTGCCCGCTGGAATTCTGGTTCGATCCGCGGCCTCCAGAACCAGGCTGCCCAATGAGCGCATCTCTTCCTTTAATAGCCCGACAGCGCTTAGAGGATCATCCGAGCGCAAGGAATTGGAGCAGACCAGTTCCCCGAGATCGGGATTCGTATGAGCCGGGGAAAAGCGATTTGGTTTCATCTCGAAGATGGTCACCCGCTCTTCCGAGTCCGCCAGCTGCCGGGCCGCTTCACACCCGGCCAGTCCGCCGCCGATGATGGCAGTATTTGGTGGCATATTATATTTATGGTATCCCCTTTAATCCTGTTTTGCAAACCCGAAGTCATCATGCTGAATCTGTCCCCAGGCCCTGTAAACCGGACAAAAAATCCTTGACAAAGCATGCACAAAAAACTATATTTAACGTTTACCCGATTTCGGGCCTATAGCTCAGTTGGCAGAGCCACCGGCTCATAACCGGAAGGTCCCAGGTTCAAATCCTGGTAGGCCCACCAAATGATGGAGAACCCCCTGACAGATGAGTATACTGCTTCGGCTCTTTTTTGTATTAACGGCAAGTGCTTCCCTGAAATCTTCACGGAAGCACTTTTTTTTCCCTGTCAATCGCTGCTAACCGGCCCAACAAACTGTATTCGATGTTTTTTTTTAATCCCATTCAACTCCCTGACCGCTTCTGGCACAGCTCAAGAGGTTTTTTGTGCAAGTAAGTCTGCTCAAATCCTTGATCGAAAAATTTGCAGACCCCAGACTCTCTGCTAAGTGGGACCGAGGCGGAACCCAGATTGCCGGCACGAAGAATGAAATCGAGAAATTAGCAGTCACCCTTGACCCTTCCGCAGAAAGCGTTCAAGAGGCACTCAACTGGAAAGCCGACTTCATTCTGACCCACCATCCCTTGAGCCTTGCTCCAGGGCTCCCTGACCGCGAAAGCGCTTACACCACCGTTCTAAGACGGGTCCTGTCCAGCGGGGCCTGGTTATACTCGGCTCATACCAGCCTCGACGTCCAGACCAGAGGGCCTGTCTCCTGGCTGGCCGCCGCCATGGATCTGGAGAGGATTCTTCCGATTGAAGCGGTGCCCTCTCCATCCCTGATCAAGCTCTCCCTCCCCGGGGTCGAACCTCCGGAGGAGCTACTCCAGGCTCTGGAAAGGGCCGAGCCTGTCTCCGGAATCTCAAGCCGCGGCGGCTCCTTGGAGGTCGTGCTGTCAAGGGATGCCAAATACCTTGTTTGCAGTATCCTCCGGGATTTTTTTCCGGATCGTTCTGCAGAACTCGTCGAACTCTTTGCTTTGAACCAGAACTGCGGATACGGGGTAATCGGCAACCTGAACCCTCCCTTGACCCGGATCGAATTTCAAAAAAAGCTCTATCGCATCCTGCACACGGATCACCTGCTGACTGTGGGGGCGTTTCCGGACATCGTGTCCAGGCTGGCTTACTGCCCTGGTTCAGGAATGTCTCTGGCCCCAAAAGCCTTTGCCCTGGATGCGGACGTGTTCATCTCCGGAGATCTCAAGTTCCACCAAGCCCAGGAGATCGAAGCCCTGGGGCTGACCGTGGACGCCGGGCACTTTGCCCTGGAAGAGCCGATGATGGCTGCCTGCTGCAAGGAACTGGAATCAACCCTGGGCGACCAGGTTCAGGTCAGGTTTTTCCCGGGCAGGAACCCTTTTCACATATCAACCAGAATCCCGTGGGAGTAAGAATGAATGCCGTAAACATCGACAGTCCGGTCAGGAAATCCGGGGACAAAGGCCGTTGGCCGCGGCTTTTTAAAACAATATATCGAATAACCATATTGACGAACTCTGAATCGTAAAGGAGGAACCGTTTTGAGCCTTTATATCAAACAAATTGAACAGCTGATCATTTTGCAGCGGGTCGATGACGAAATACTTCAACTTCAGGAGGTCATCGAGCAGGCGCCAAAAAAGATCTCCGGGATCGAGGAAAAGATCAAAATACAGAGCAATCAGAAAGAGGAACTCAATGAACGGATAGAGCTGCTCAATCAGCAGAAAAAAAAGCTCTATCAGGAAATCGAAGAGGACAACGCCAAGATCAAGAAAAGTAAAAACAAACTGATGATGGTCGAAAACAGCCGGGAATACCATGCCATGATGCGGGAGATGGACAATCTGGAAAAGACCAACCGGCTGCGGGAAGATGAAAAGGTGGCCCTGGAGGAAGACCTCGAGAGCAAGGCCAATCTATCGCAGGTCCTTGAGGATGAAGTCCAAAAGATGGAAAAGGAGCACGCTGAGCTGAAAAAGGAGATGGAAACCAAGACCCGGGAGGCAACACAGAGGCTGGAACAGCTGAGCCAGGAAAGGAAAAACGCCTCTCAAGCCATTCCGGCCCCCATACTGAGCCGCTACGAATTCATCCGGCACCGCCTGAAAAATCCTATCATCGCCCCGGTTGAAGAAAGCATCTGCTCCGGCTGCCACATCAGCATCCCGCCCCAGACCTTTATCGAACTCCAGAAGGGGGTTCAAATCATGAGCTGCCCCAACTGTCAACGGCTCATTTTCTGGAAAAACCACTTTGAACAGGAGGAAGAAACCGTCGTCTGATATCTGTTTTGAGCTCCCAGACTTCCAGTCTGGGAGCTCAAAACGGATAATAACCCGATGGTTTTAAAATCCCAGAGGCAAGGCCCGCACTGAAAAATATCGAACTTCAAATAGAGTACGGCACGGGCTTGCCTGCGGCTCAAAAAGGTATTATTTTCCAGTTTGGGCCTTGCCAGCTTTATGCTTGAAAGGCCCAAACCGGAAAATAGGAGTCGGAAAGACCGTCGCTGCCCCTGCACCTACTTTTTGTCGATCATATAGACAAAATCACAGGATCGACAAAAAGTAGGTGCAGGGGGAGAGGAAAGTCCGGACTCCGCAGGGCAGGACGCTGGGTAACGCCCAGAGGGAGCGATCCCTGGAAAGTGCCACAGAAAAAAGACCGCCCGGCACTCACTTTACCGCCGAACATCAGTTGCTGCTTCAAATGCGCGCCGATTTCCTTCATAGGAAAGAGAGACGATGGTTCGGAAGTAAAGTGAGTGCCGGGTAAGGGTGAAACGGTGGGGTAAGAGCCCACCAGTTGCCGCGGTGACGCGGCAAGCTCGGCAAACCCCGTTCGGAGCAAGACCAAATAGGAGGACGTTCGAGGCCGGCCCGGCCGAGTCCTCGGGTAGGTCGCTTGAGACCCGGAGCAATCCGGGTTCTAGAGGAATGACGGTCCCTGGCACAGAATCCGGCTTATTTCCGGCTCCTAATCAGAAATCAAGGGAAAGAACCTTGATTTCTGATTTTTTTGATCAATTGTTTTCGAATTCCAGCATTCCAGAATCCCAGTATTCCAGCATCTTAAATAAAGGCTTCCAAAGGCGGGACACTCATATCCCTATTTCAGGCAACAACTTCCAACCCTAGCCCATAGTAACCATGCACCTCTGGAGCATTATCCTCGCCGCCGGTCAGGGCAAACGTCTGCCTGAAATACAGCAGAAAAAGCAGTTTCTGACCTGGCGGGACAGGCCCCTGTACTGGCACTCGGCCAGGACCTTTTCTAATGTTCCCCGGA
>JAIPDR010000202.1 GCA_021737615.1 Desulfohalobiaceae bacterium
TCAAGGACAAACTGATGATACCCGGTGATCTGGGCGTTTCCGGTTATCTCTACGACTACCCCGGGGACGTCTCCTATCCGGGTCTCCTCGGTTATCCGAGCCTGAAAGGTGGTTTTGGCCGGCCCCTGGTTGAAGAACCTCTCCCCGACACCGAGTTGACCCTTGTGGTGCAGCAAGGTGAGCTTGGCTGCCGTCCCGGTGCCGCAGGGGGAGCGGTCCACATGGGCCTCCCCATAGACCACCAGGCTCTTGCCCCGATCTGGAGATCCGGCCCGGTGCCGGTAGAATTCAACCACATCGATGCTGCTCACTTCCTCCCGCTCTGGGTGGGCCACCTGGAGCTGACTGTTGGCCTCCTCGATGATGGTCATCCCCAGATCGGTAAAGGCTGAAAGTTCGGATGTTTCAAGGTCCAAGTCTTGAAGCTGGTTTGCATCGACCATCACGAAGTAGCCCCCGACACAGACCGTATCCACGGTCAAGGTTCCGTATTCCGGGACCCGGAGCCCGAGATCGGTCTGATAGACAAAGGAAGGCACCGTGGAGATGGAAACCGAATCCACTCCGCCCTCTTGATTGATCTCGGCCCTGGCAGGCATGACTCCGGACGGGGTGTCCACATTCACGGTGACCTGCTGAGCCCTGACCGGGATTGTCCCGGTTTCGATCAAAGCGCTCACCGCTCCGATGGTGGCGTGGCCGCAGAGGTAGGGGTAGCGCCTGGCGTCCATGAATATCAGTCCGAAGGAACTTTCCGCTGTGGTCGGCTCAGTGAGCAGGGCAGCCAGAAGATCAGCGTGTCCCCGGGGTTCTCTGGTCAGGAGACAGCGGATCTGGTCAAGTTGATTTTGACAATAGATCCGTTTTTCAGCCATGGTCTTCCCGGGAATCGAAGGGACCCCTCCGACGATCAACCGGGTGGACTCTCCGGCGGTGTGTGAATCAAGGGTGTGGAAGGCTTCGGGAAAAAGACCCTGAAAACCGTTATAGATCTGCTCGAAGTCCATGGGGATCCCTGATATTCTGGTTTTTGTTTTGGATGTATACCCTGCAGCAAGGCCGGCAGCATTTATATAATACTTACGGGAGTCATGCAAGACAGCAAGATATTGGCTAAAAGCATCGACTTTCAGTTTGCTGTGCAGACACGATTCAAGCCCTGAACGACCGTAAGTATCATTCTTTCGGGATCAGACGGCAGTGCCGGGGCGGGATATGCAGGGTAACCTCGTCTCCTTCATGAAAGGGTGCCACCCGGCTGATGTTTATGGCATGTATCACGGTTCCGTCTTCCATCTCCACAAAATACCAGGCTTCTCCCCCCATGTACATCCTGTTCTTGACCCTGCCCTGGAATATGTTTCGCGAACCGCCTGGAATTTCTTCTCCCCGGGACTCGATTACAATTTTCTGGGCCCGGACCAGTAGCTCGAGTTCCTCCCCCACCTCCCAGCCTTCATCGTGTTGACTGTAAAGGGTCCGGCCGCCCTCCACCTCCACTTTGGTCAAGCCCTTTTCCCGGCCTGCGATTTTGCAGCGGTAGAAGTTGCAGTGGCCCAGGAAGTCGGCCACAAAATGATTGACCGGTGCATCATAGACCTCTTCCGGGCCGCCTTCCTGCTGCTTGAGGCCGTCTTTCATGACGATGATCGTATCGGACATGCTCAGGGCTTCACGCTGATCGTGGGTGACAAAGATGGTGGTGATGCCCAGTTCGCTCTGCAGGTTGTCCACTTCCTGGCGCATCTCTTCGCGAAGGTTTTCATCCAGGGCGGATAGAGGCTCATCCATAAGCAGGACATCGGGTTCGATGACTATGGCCCGGGCCAGGGCAATGCGCTGCTGCTGTCCGCCTGAGAGCTGGGCCGGTTTTCTGTGTTCCACCCCCGGCAGCCGGACCGTTTCCAGGGCCCGGGTCACCCTTTTCCTGATATCTGCCTTGGATACATTGCGGTATTTCAGGCCAAAGGCCACGTTGTCGAAGATTGTCTTGTGCGGGAACAGAGCGTAGTCCTGAAAAATCATGCCCAGGTTCCTTTTATGGACCGGGACGTCGTTGACCCGTTTGCCTTTGATGTAGATGTCGCCTTCGGTACAATCTTCCAGACCCGCGATCATCCGGAGAATGGTCGTCTTGCCGCATCCAGAGGGTCCGAGCAGAGTGACCAGGGAGCCCTCTTCAATGTCCAGGTCCATCTTTTCCACGGCCACAACACTGTCGAAACGTTTGACCACATTTCTAAGCTGTACGATCTGGTTTTTCTTTGCAATATCCACAGTCGGCTGCACTCCCTTGGCAAAATTTGGAGATTGTACTAGAAAATCAATATTCAGAGTTCATTCTAGTGAGCTGAAATTTGTATGAATTTTTGGACAAATATCAGCTTATGATAAATTCGAAGCACGAAATTCGCCTCCGGGTCCGCTTACAGCCCGTAGGGCTTACAGGCCGGAGGGTAGAGCCTACGCCTGGGAGAAAAATTCGAAACAAGCACGAAATTCAAATTACCTAGTTCCTGAACGAAAACGGTGATTGGACGTAAACTTGCCAATATACGAGGAACAATAAATTTTGAAACCGCAGTGTATTCCAATACATGAGGATTTCAAAATTTTGCAGTGACGAAGTAGATTGGTGAGTTTTCCTCCAAGCACTACCTAATGTTTGCGTCGACTTCCCGGTCTTCCTTAAAAAGATACGACCAGAACCAGGATTGCGCCTTCATGAAGGCGCAATCCCGGTTCTTATCTGCAATTTACATCTTATATCTTACACGATCAATTCCATCAGGCCCCGGCCATGATCCGGTCCCACTTCTCGGCCCACTCGATCTGCTTGCTGTTCCAGTACTTGGGGTCGGCAAAGAGGTAGCCTTCCAGCTGGCCGCTGGGATCGAAGGCCGGCAGTTTCTGCACTGACTCCGGCATGTCGACCTTGGTCGGATCCAGGCTGGGCGGATACTTCTGGGCCTCGGCCACGGCAATGGCGCATTCGGGTTCGAGCATATAATTGAGAAGCTGGCAGGCCGTATCCATATCCGTTCCTTTGAGGACGAAAATGTATTCCATCCAGGAATAGGTGTTCTTCGGCGCAAGATAGCCGATGGGATGCCCCTGGGCCTGCAGATTGGCCACCCGGCCGGACCAGGCGGTGGTCGCGTAGATTTCCTCATTGGCCAACAGGCTCATGAGTTCGGCCCCTGAAGACCAGTATTTCTTGACCAGCTTCTGCTGCTTCCGGAGGGCGTCCCAGACCGCCTCGATGTCTTGAATGTTGTTGGGATTTTGACCGGTGTACAGGGCTGCGTACCAGATATTGGTCCGCCATTCGCCCCAGGTTCCGATCTTGCCGGCCAGGGAATCTTCAAACAGGATTCCGGCGCCGAGCTTCTCGGCCTGGTCTTTGGAGAGCTGGTTTGTATTGTAGGCCAGGCCGGTCTGGCCCAGGTCGTAGGGAACAGCGGACAGCTTGTCGTCGGTGATTTTCCGCAGGGGCTTGATCATGGCCTTCATCACCAGGTCCAGATTGGGGATCTTGGACTCATCGATAACAGAGTCGTAGCCCAGGCCCACATAGCGGTCATAGTCGAAGACGGCGCTTAGATGGGCCAGATTGAACTCGCCCCCCGGAGGATAGGAGGCCTTGATCTGGGTCAGATAGGTGTCCATGTCCCCGAACTGGCCTTCGATAACATCGACCCCGGTTTCCTTTTCAAAAGGTGTAAAGGCATACTTGCGGAAGGCGTCGGAAGTGGTACCTCCCCAGCTGTCGAAGCGGATGGATTTTGCGGCCAGAGCGGACAGGCCGAAGGGACCGCCCAGCAGGCCCGCCGAGGCCCCGGCGATGCTCAGGTACTTGATGAAGTCCCGGCGGCTCAGGGCACCGTTTTTGTATCCGGCGTGAGCCTCGCTGATCTGTTTTTGGATGTCTCGACTCATGATCAACCTCCTTTCGGGTTTACGGTTTGCGCCCCGTCCTCTGCCCGGAATCGGGCGAAGCCGGGAACAAGATTATTCTAACCTCCTGGAGAATTTCCGGGCCAGATATCCGGCCAGAAGGGGAGTGCTGATGGTCAAGACGATCATGACCGCGCCCAGGGCATTGATCTCCGGACTGATGTTGTTTCTGAGCATGGCGAAGATCTTGACGGGCACGGTCTGGCTCTGGGCCGTGGCCCAGAACAGGGTGGCGGTGACGTCGTCGAAGGAGATGGAAAAGGAAAAGAGCATGCCGGCCATGATCGCCGGCGTGAGCAGAGGCAGGGTCACCTCCTTGAAGGTCTGGAAGGGGCCGGCCCCAAGAGTCAGGGAGGCTTCTTCGTAGCTGCGCTTGATGCTCACCAGCCTGGCCTGGACCACCAGAAGGACATAGGGCAGGGTCAGAACACAGTGGCCGATCAAGAGAAGCAGAAAGCTCTTCGGCTGCTGCAGCCAGCGCAGAAAGAGGAGCAGGGAGACACCCAGGACCACCTCCGGGATCATGATCGGGGCCAAAAGCAGGGTGTTCAGGGTGTTTTTGCCTGGAAACTCGTAGCGGATAAAGGCCATGGCCGCAGGAATGCCGATGGCGGTGGTCAGGATTGCCGTCAGGGAGCCCAAGATAATGGAATTCTTAAAGGCCATGATGATGGTCTCATTCTGGAAGAGCTGACCGTACCACTTGAAGCTGAACCCTTCCATGGGGAACGTCCCGAACTGCTGGGGATTGAAGGAGAGGATGATGACCACGGCAATGGGGGCGAACATCCAGATATAGACCAGGATGGTGTAAAAACGGATCAGGGACCAGCCTTTGAGTTTCAACATAAAGGACCTTTCTTTTTTTAGCGGTAACCTGAATCGGGCGGTTCTTCCCCGCCGGGCTCAGATTACTGCATGCTCTTAAAGATCTGGCTTATGCCCAGATAACGATTGTAGGCGTAGACTATCAGCCCGATCAATCCCAGGAGGATGACGCTGATGGCCGAGCCAAAGGGCCAGTCCAGGGTACCGATGACCCGCTTGAAGACCATATTGGCCATCATCATATTCTGCGGGCCGCCCAGAATCATGGGCGGCAGATAGGTACCGGCGGCCAGGACGAAGACCAGCAGGCTGCCGGCGCTGACCCCGGGTAGACTCAGGGGCAGGGTCACCTCCTTGAAGGCCTGCCAATCGGTGCAGCCCAGGCTCTTGGCCGCCGGGACCAGGTTCTTGTCGATTCCTTCGAGGCTGACGTAGATGTTCAGGATCATGAAAGGAAGGAGGAACTGGACCAGTCCCATGAGAACCGAACCTTCATTGTAGAGCATGGCTAGCGGTGCTGAAATCAGGTGGAGCTTCAAGAGGATGAAATTGATCAGTCCGGTGTCGCCCAGGATGTTGATCCAGCTCATGGCCCGGATGATGAAACTGACCCAGAAGGGGAGCAGGATCAGGATGATGAGCATGTTCTTGTGCCTGCTCTCGGTCTTGGAAAAGAAGTAGGCCGGGATGTAGCCCATGACCAGAGACAGGACCACCGCCTCCAGGGCTACCCGGATGGTGCGCAGAAGCAGGGAGGGATAGAACATATCGGCAAAGAACTTGGCGTAGTTGCCGAATTGAAAGGCCGGAATGTCCTGGCCGGTGGGGGCACGAAGCCAGAAGCTGTACACGATCACAAAGAGAGTGGGGACCACCAGAAAAAAGAAAACCGCGGTTAGGGCAGGGGACAGGAGGGCCCATGGTCTCCAGTTTTTTTCCTGCATCATGCGCTGTACTCCAAGAAAATCGCTTGCTAAAGGTTTTGAGCTTGATACTATTATTCGCTGAAGGTGTCAAGCAGATGCTGAGAAATATTAATTCGTGTTCATATGTTTTAGAAAAAATAAAAAAAAGGGCACGACTGTGATTTGATAAAACAGCAGTCGCGCCCAAGATAAAAAGAATACTGGAAAAATATTATTAAAACAAAATATAAATAAATATCAGGAGATGATATTAATAAAAAATCAGTTGATAACCGGCAAATAAGGATGAAGCGATTTGCATGTTTCTTTAAACAATTCTTTTATTATCCTTTCCTGATAAATTTTATATTCATCAATTTTATTACCACAGATACAACATTCTTTTTGACGAAATGCTTTTACAGGAGCATCTCGTTTTGTTTCCTTCCAGTACGTGTTGATTGTTTTGTAATTGTGTAAACCAATTTTACATTTAATCGACATAAGGCCTCCTGATGATGTTAATGTTCGTTAAAAGCAAGACAAGATAATCATTTCATCGCAGAAGGTCAATACGGTATGGAAAAAAAATAGTAAAAAAATTCAAATTAATATGTTTTGTCAAAATTTTATTTAAGAAATTAGCTTGAAAATACATGGATAAAGATTCAATATTGCAAATTGAGATATTCAATATTGAAATGAAATTTTTGTATGAAAACAATGTGATTAGGTTCAACAGGGTCTGTTTTTAACATAAATTTTCACCAAAACTCGGAAAGAGATGCTGTGGATATTTGCCGGGCAGCCAATTTCACCCGAAAATACCCGTTGACGTATTGCATTTATTCTGTTTACAATCTGAGCATAATCCGAACGGGGTTCATGAAGGCCACGGTCTTTACGTTGCCTAATGTCAGGCTTGTTTATTGATCATACAATCCCAACCCGAAAAAAAAGGAGGACGAAGCATGAGACGCATTTTGTGGTTGATGATGGCTCTGGGAATATTTGCCCTTGTCGGCAGCGGCTGCGCCAGGTATGGCACCCCGCCGGAAGTGGCCGAAACAAAAGAACTGCTTGAAGAGGCCAGGTTGGCCGGGGCTGAACAGAATTGTCCCCGGGAATACAATGAGGCCCTGGCTGCCTGGGAAAAAGCCGAAAGGCTCTGTCCATGCAACAAACAAAAGGCCAAGGCCCAGGCAGAACTGGCCCGGGCCAAGGCCGCGCAGTTGTGTACAGACTCAGACGGGGACGGGGTCCCTGATGAAAGGGACCGGTGTCCGAATACAGCGGCCGGTGTCGAAGTCGACGAAGTGGGATGTGCACGTGACCTTGATTCTGACGGAGACGGGGTCAATGATTCTCGAGACGAATGCCCCGCGACGCCGGAAGGAGTCGAGGTGGATGCCGTAGGATGCGCCCTTGATTCCGATGCTGACGGTGTTTCCGATTACCTGGACCGCTGTCCCGGAACTCCGGAAGGGGCTGCGGTCGATAACTCCGGTTGCTGGGAAATCGCAAGTATCTATTTTGATGTTGACAAATCGAACATTAAGCCAAAGTTTCAACAGCACCTCGATGATGTGGCGGAGGTCCTGAAAAAGAACCCCGAGGTTACACTGGACATTCATGGACATACAGACTCGACGGCCAGCGCTGAA
>JAIPDR010000203.1 GCA_021737615.1 Desulfohalobiaceae bacterium
ATCTTCGAGCAGACGGTTCAAGAGATTCAGGCCGCGAAGGTCCGTTCAGAATAACATATAAATACCCGAAAACTCACCTTGAATCACTCCGGGCAACAGGTATACTGAATCATACCCGGTTTTACAAAAACAGCTGCTGAACAAATCAGGACGGGTTAAAAGCTTTTGGGAAGACTTAAACAGATTCAGAGGGGAAATATCATGAGACCGTGGATCAAAATCATTGCGACTCTTTTTTTGGCAGTCGGCCTCTTTGCCGGGACTGTGGGCTGCAACACCTTCGAGGGCATGGGTGAGGACATCCAATCAGCCGGCGAGTCCATCGAGGAAGAAGCCTCGGACTAATTAGTGTCTGAACGAAAACGGTGATTGGACGTAAACTTGCCCTGATACGAGGAACAATAAATTTTGAAACCGCAGTGTATTTCAATACATGCGGATTTCAAAATCTTGCAGTGTCAAAGTAGATGGGTGAGCTTTCGTCCAAGCACTAATTACCGCGTGCAAATATGCAAGGGATCGTAACAGCGCGATCAAAGGACGAGTCGTATGGTAGCCCTCCAGCCTCTCTTGGCCCTTATTGCCGGGATCCTGATTCTGGTCATGCCCAAATCCCTAAACTACATCGTGGCCGTCTACCTCATCGTCTACGGCATTCTCGGGCTCTTTCCCGGCCTGACCGGTTAGCTGATTTACGGTGACCTGTTGCTCAAGTATCCTGTTTTATCCTACACGCCCTGAGTTTGAAGGATAAAACCGGATATCAGTCAAGGTACTTGGGGACGGTCAGGATATGACTCGGCAGCTTCATCCCGGGCTGGACCATGACCGTGGTCGTGCCGTGGGCCAGGAGGCGGCCGTCTTCATTTTCGATTCTGGCCTCACCCAGGCCCAGGCTGCGGCCGAGCTTGATGCAGCTGCCCAGCCCGATGAGCCGTCCGTTAACAATCGGGGACAGGTAGTTGATCTTCAACTCGATGGTGGTCATGCCCGCCTCCGGGTCGACCTTGGAAAACACGGCCCAGAACCCGGCCGCATCCAGGAGCGAGGCGCAGACCCCGCCGTGGACCACCCCGAAGGGCTGCAGGTGTCTCCGGTCCAGGCTGATTTCCAGGCGGGCGGTCCCCCAGCCCAGATCCTGGATGGACATCTGCTGCAGGTCGAAATAGGGATTGTCCGCGGACTGGATCTGTCTGATCCATTCAGGATTGATGCTTTTCATAATACTTAGGCTCGTCATAAATTGAGATTTTCGGTATTCGAAAGTCCTGGTTGTCGGGGCCTTCTATTTGGTATTTTTGCAATTTATTCCTCTCGTAAGTATCTATATGTATCTGCCATTAATAATTAAAAATTAACAATTGACAATTAACAATTAGTAAACGCCTAGAGCCTGACCACCGTCCTGCCCCTGGACTTCCCGGCCAGCATCAGGTCAATCCACCCGCTCAACTCCGGCAGTGTGATCTGATCATAGGAATCAAGCAGCTGTTTTGGTTTCCACTTCCCGGCCAGTTTCCGCCAGACCGCCTCTCGCTCCGGCATGGGATAGTTCTGGGAGTCGATGCCGATTTCGGATGAACCGGCCGTCCTTGTCCTCGAGGACAAGGGCCTGAAACTGGTTTTCCTCCATGGCTGCCTCCTTTAGCAAAGTCCGCGCCTGCCCGGCATTCACTTAACTACTGGCTTAGAAAAAGGTCCGTAGGTGGTAAGAGCAACTCATGCGAGCATTGAAGAAAGCTCTTCCAAGGTTAAGTGAGTGCGGGGAGCGGGCGGTTCACATCCGGTTCTTTGCAACACTCAGGCGTACATGATGTGTAATTCTGGAAACTCTGTCCGGAATTCGGCCAGAAGCCTGCGCTTGATGCCCTCGACCACTGCGGCGGCCACCCCGGCGCAGGCCAGGCATCCCGGTCGATGGGCCATGAAGTTGGCGAAGATGTAGAGTTCCTGCCCGGCTTCGTTGAAGCGGACCCGTTCGATCACGCCCAGGCTGGAGAGGGGAAGATCGCTCTCCGGGTCCTTGACCCGGTCCAGGACCTTGTCGATCTTTAGTTTCATTTCTTCGTCCATGCCCTGAGTATGACCCTGGCTCGCTTATCCGTCAAGAGAATAGTAGCACTACAGCGACACATTCACATTGTATATTTTGTATGCCCGCAGTCCGTTCCCGTCATTCCGGCGAAGGCCGGAATCCAGAAAAGACTGGATCCTGGATCAAGTCCAGGATGACGAAACCAGAATTGAAATTCAAAATTGAACTGTCGCTGTAGAGATAGCAAAAAGTGAAAAGTAAGAAGTGATAAGTTCAATTCTTAAGAGCAAAAAAAGCCATCGCACTGCGAAAGCAATGGGTTCCAGACCGGTCAGGCCTCTTTTAATCTGTAGCCGTGAACTCTTTGATCAGGCTTCGCAGCTCCCTGACCCGCTCCGCGATATCCCTGGCCTTAGTGATGCCGCTGACCATGGCCACCCGACCGGCTCCGGCCTCCAGCACCTGGTGGATGTTTTCCCGGTTGATCCCGCCCATGGTGGTGAAGGGTATCTTCAAGCGGGGGCCGATTTCCCGGATGGCCGAGGGTCCCAGGAAACGGCTGACCCCCTGCTTGGTCTCTGTGGGAAAGATCGGACCGATGTTGACGTAGTCGGCCCCCTGCCTTTCCGCTGTCAGGGCCTCGTCCAGGCTGTGGCTGGAGGCCCCGAGAATCATCCCCGGTGCGATGCGGCGGGCGGCCTCCAGGGGGAGATCCTCCTGTCCCAGGTGGACCCCGTCGGCCCCGGCCGCCAGAGCGACGTCCAGATGATCGTTTACGATCAACAGCGCATCGTAAGCCCGGGTGCGCCGCCGGAATTCGACCGCCATCTCGTAGAGGTCCTTCTTATCCCAGTGTTTCTCGCGCAGCTGGACGATTCTCGCCCCGCCCTGCAGCAGGCCGTCCAGGACATCCAGGTTGCTTCGCCCCAGGGACAAGTCCTGGCAGGTCACCGGGTAGAGGTCGATCTGTCCTATTCTGGCAATGCGTTGCTCCCGGTTCATCATCTCTTGTTCATCCCCCCCCGACGAATCGAATCAGCTCCACCGCGTCTTTGTCCTTTAAAACAATTTGCTCGAAATCCTCGCGGCGCACAATCTCCATGTTTTTTTCCACGGCCACGCTGGCAGGATTGATCTTGAGCTCCTGCAGCAGCTCGGAAATACTGCAGACTGCCTCCATGGTCCGCGGCTCGCCGTTGACCTCAATGCGAACAGGCATGGTTCATTACTCCTTATAGCTGCCTTCATTTCAGAGGCACCTTGTTCTTTTATTTGGTGATCATTCGTGCGTATTCGGAAAAAATGTGTTGACTTCTCATCTCTGCAGAAAGGCGGAGTCCCAGTCTTTCCAGACCGGCACATATCCTTTAGCCTTGATCATTTCGGCCACCTCAAAGGGGCTTCGCCGGTCGTCGACGTCAAACTGGCCTTCAAAATCCTGGTGCGAGACATAGCCTCCAGGCGCGGTTTTGCTGCCCGCGCTCATGTGGGTGATGCCCAGCGGCACCAGGTTGTCCCGCAGCTCCCTGGGTTCACGGGTCGAGATGACCAGACCGGCGTCAGGCAGAAACAGTCTCAGGGCGCACATGAGCTGAACCATGCCGGCGTCCGCCACCGGAAAGGCGGGCTCGTATCCGCCGGCCGCGGGCCTGAGCCTTGGAAAGGAAACCGAGACGTGGGATCTCCAGTGGTTCTTCATGAGATAAGCGGCGTGCATGGCCAGAAAGGCTCCCTCCACCCGCCACTCGGCCAGCCCCAAAAGCGCCCCGATATTCAGGCGCCGGAAGCCGGCCCGGCCGCCCCGGTCCGGGGTATCCAGCCGCCAATCGTAGTCCCGCTTGGGTCCGGCCGGGTGAATCGCTTCGTAGCAGGACCGCTTATAGGTTTCCTGATAGACGGTCAGGCTGTCCACGCCGCTGTCAATAAGAGATCGATAGGAATCAATGTCCATGGGGTAGACTTCGATGCCGATGGAGGAAAATTTTTCCCGGAGGCGGCCGGCGATGCGCCCCAGATACTCAACCCCCACGTGCCGGGGCGACTCTCCGGTCAACAGCAGCACATGCCGGAAGCCGGCTTCCAGCAGCGCATCCGCCTCCCGGTCGACCTCCTCGAGGCTCAGGGTGGCGCGGCGGATGGTGTTGTGCCGGTTGAAACCGCAGTAGACGCAGGCGTTGGCGCATTCACTGGAGATGTAAATGGGGGCGTACATCTGGATGATCCGCCCGAAACGCTGCCTGGTCAGCCCGTGGGCCGCCTGGGCCATGTCCTCGATCAGCACGGACGCAGCCGGGGAAAGCAGGGCCAGTAGATCGTCGAAGGATTTCCGGCTGGAGGCCAGGGCCCGCTCCGCGTCCAATTGGGTCTTGTCTTGGATGCTTTCCTGGAGGCAGTCCCAGCTCAAATCATGTATGTGGTCTTGAAAGCTCATGGTTTGGTTCTGTGTTTAGTGAAGATTCGTGGAGATTATTGGATAAAAAATCTTCTTGACTTACATTGTCATCTCAGCTGCTTCGCAGAAATCCGGTCAAAGGTGAGCTGGCGCTGGCCTGCCACTGCTCCTGCCGCGGCGCGGCCAGCCTGGCCCGATAGCCGGCTTCCACGCCCAGCCTGAAGGCTTCGGCCATGGCTACGGGATCGCCGGCCACGGCAATGGCCGTATTCACCAAAACGGCGTCGGCGCCCATCTCCATGGCCTCGGCTGCGTGGCTGGGAACGCCGAGACCGGCGTCGACCACCACCGGAACCCGGGCCTGTTCGATGATGATCTGGATGGAATCCCGGGTTATAAGCCCGCGGTTGGATCCGATGGGCGATCCCAGGGGCATGACCGTGGCCGTGCCCGCCTCCTCCAGCCGCTTGGCCAGGATGGGGTCCGCGTTGATGTAGGGCAGCACGGTGAAGCCCTCCTTGACCAGTATTTCGGCGGCCTTCAGGGTTTCCACCGGATCGGGGAGCAGGAAGTGGGGATCCGGGGTGACCTCCAGCTTGACCCAGGGCTCGCAACCGGCCGTCCGGGCCAGGCGGGCCAGGCGCACGGCCTCCTCTGCGTTCCTGGCGCCGCTGGTGTTGGGCAAAAGCAGATAGCGCTCCCTGTCCACGGCGGCCAGGAGATCGTCCTGGCTGTTGGCCAGATCGACCCGCCGCAGGGCCACGGTCACGATTTCGGCACCAGAGGCCTCCAGGGCCTGCTTGAGAACCTCGTTCGAGGGGAACTTCCCTGTCCCCAGAAGCAGACGGGACCGAAACTCACGGCCAGCGATGGTCAGTTGCGGTGCGTTTGACATACATTGTTCTCCATTGGCTGTTATCCTGTAAACATTGAATAATCCCCGTCCTGAACAGGAAAAGGCGGAAAAGGTCATCCAAACTCCCCTCCCTGGTCAGGGAGGGGCCAGGGGAGGGTCGTTATCACCGCCACCCCGCCTCCCGGCAAACCGGACAGGACGGTCCCGGCAGGGCAACCTCCCGGAATTTCATGGCCAGGGCGTCGAAGGTCAGCAGCCGGCGGGTCAGCAGCTCGCCGCGGCCGATTAGGTATTTGACGGCCTCCGCCGCCTGTATGGTTCCCATGGTCCCGGCCACTGCGCCCAACACGCCCGCCTCGCGGGTCGTCTCCACCTGGCCCTCTTCCGGCTCCCGGCCGAAAATGCAGCGGTAGCAGGCCCCCTGCCCCGGGACGACCGTCATGGCCTGGCCGGTCAGTCCGAGAATGCCGGCATGGCTGAAGGGAACCCCCTGCCTGACGCAGGCATCGTTGACCGCGAACTTGGATTCGAAGTTGTCCGTGGCCTCAACCACAAAGTCGTAGCGCCCCACGATCGCGGCTCCGTTTGCTTCCCCGAACCAGTCCCGGCACTCTTCGATGCGAACCTCCGAATTCAAGGCGGCAATGCTCCTGGCCGCGGACCGAACCTTGGGGCTGCCGATGTCGCCTTGGCCGTGGATGATCTGGCGCTGGAGATTGGACAGCTCAACCCGGTCGCTGTCCAGGATGCCAAGGGTGCCCGCGCCGGCCGAGGCCAGGTAGAAAAGCGCGGCGCTGCCGAGGCCCCCGGCCCCGACCACCAGCACCCGGGAGCGGGATATCCTTTCCTGGCCCGACTGTCCGATTTCCGGAATCAGGATGTTGCGCCAGTACCTTTCTTCTTGCCTCGGGGTCAGGGCCATGGGGAATCTCGATTAAATCTGGCCCACGAATCACACCGATAAACACGGATGTGCCTGCAGGGCTCTTCATTGCCCGGTCAACCGGGTCCTTGATTCAACCGGGGTGTGATCCGCGGCAACTCTATCGCAAAAAAAAGCCGCTCGGCCATCAGGACAAGCGGCATGAAAGTATCGAAGCGAAAAAAGTTCGAACTACAAGAAGCCACTTCCCTGCGCCGGTACTACCCGGATCAGGTTCAAAGGGTTGGGAGAATCTCCCTCTCAGCTTGTGCCGCACCCCCAGCAACGTCGATCAGACAAAGAGCACGGGAAAAAAACCGGGCCTGACAGAACTGATCCCCTGTCCGGTTTCATTCCTTTTTTGAACCGATATTAAACGATGCACTTCGCATCTTGTCAATATCTTTAGGAGAAGAGAGCTTCTTTTTGGCCGTGCCGGAGAAAGGCAGGACACGGCCAAAAGGGCTCCGCCCTTCGGGCAAATATAAGAATCCAAAAAACCAGAGCATAATCTTGTTACCGAGTGGGTCATGGTTTGCGGAAAAAGCGAAAAACGAGACCAAGAGAAGCTTCATTGCCACATGTCCTCATCGATCTGCTCACACATGGCAATCGAGCGTTCAAAGATCTCGGCCTCTTCTTTGCTCCACCCGCCTGCAAGCTGCTTCAAGCTTGCGGCCGGCCGGTTCGAGGCATTAGTCTCAAACTGCTTATGCAGCATCTCCTTGATCGCCTGATTGATGGATTTCCCGTTTTCTCTGGCAATACGCCTGATCTCCGTTTCGATATCCGGGTCGATGCCCCGGATGGTGACCTGCGTCATGAATCACTCCTTGCTTCTTTTTGACTCACTATATGAATCAAAATATTTCCTGTCAAGACCGGCAAATGGTGAATCGTGAACTCTTCTTTTCGGAGTTTCTCCTGTACCCCGGGCTCCCAATATCCCAAGGCATCAAGGGGTCCAAACCATTGCATGGTAGAGATATCTTTTCGTGGTCGGGAGATATTTCAGTCCTGTTTGTCCGCATCAATGTCCAGTTCATATGCAGTAATAAATGGATGTTACAGAAATGCTTTGGTATCTTGTGTCCGGAAATTTAACCGGACATACATAGTTGACAAATT
>JAIPDR010000204.1 GCA_021737615.1 Desulfohalobiaceae bacterium
CTTCAATGCTGGCCGTCTCTTCAGCTGCCTGCAAAAAGGCCTTTCTGGTCAGGGTTCGTCGGAAAACGCCCACGCCTATGGCGTAGACCGCAGCCATACACCCGGCCTCTGTAGCCGTAAAAAAACCCCCGTAGATTCCTCCCAGGATGATCACCGGCATGGCCAGCGCAAAACCGGCCTCTTGGGTTGATCGACCCAACTGCTTCAGGGATGCGGCCAGGGGAAGCTTCTCTTCGACCCGGATGTCAGGTTTGTTGCGACAGCAAAGATAGTTGATAATGAAATAGGCCAGCATCAACAAAAGACCGGGCATGGCTGCTGCTAAAAAGCACGCGGCTACAGAGGTGCCGGTGATCATACCGAAAAGGATCATGGGGATGCTCGGAGGAATCAACTGGCCAAGCAGCCCGGAACAGGCGACCAGGGCTGTGGCGTACTGGCGTTTGTATCCGTATTTTTCCATCTGGGGCAGGATGATCATGCCAATACTGGCCACGGCGGCGGAGGAGGAACCGGAGATGGCTCCGAACAGCGCGCAGGAGACGACGGTCACAATCCCCAGTCCGCCCTTGAATCGGCCCACCACTGTATTGGCGAACTCCACGATCCTGCTGGAAATGCCCGAGGCTGTCATCAGTCCCCCGGCAAAAATGAAAAAGGGAATGGCCATGAGGACAAAGGAATTGAGGTTTCGGAAGATGCAGGGCACGGCAAAGCCGGGATCGATATCGAGAGCAAGCATCATGGCCAGCCCCCCGACACCGAAGGAGACAAAGAGCGGGAAACCGATAACAATCATCAACAGGGTCAGCCCGATAAATAGCAGGAGAATGGTCATGCCCGGTTGCTCCTGTAGAAGGTGATGAGGTCTTGGACATTCCTAGCCAGGTGGACGATGAAATGAAAGACAATAAATAGGCTGCAGACCAGAAAACTGATGTGCACCACGATCAGGGGAAGCCGGAGCACGATGGACTGCATGGATTTTTCCACAGAATAGACGGCAAATTCCCAGGACCAGACGACAAAAACGATCATGAAACCAATGCAGACGAGTTTTTCAACGACGTCGAACCACTTCTTTTTGGCTCCGGAATTGAAGACGCCTCCCATCTTGATATGACCGTCTTCCCGAGTTGTAACGATGGCTCCGATAAAAATTGACCAGATCATGATGAACCTGGCGGCTTCTTCCCAGGCAGGGGAAGACCATTCAAAGAATATCCTGAATAACACCTGAAGAGCCACAAGCCCGGTCATGAGGATAATGGATGTGATGCGTCCAATATCTTCGATGACATACATCCAATGCATTATTCGTTCAAAGTCGATTTGCAGCACGCCGCTCCCTCCTGTAAAAAAGTCCGCCCGGAAAGGAGATTCCATTCCGGGCGGAAATGGCCACTTTGTTCCTCTCTATTCAGCGTGATCCCTGATATAATCCATCATGTCTTTCCCGATAACTTCTTCGAATTCTTCCCAGCTTGCCCGTCCGTATTCCTTCCAGGCTTCTCTTTGCTCAGGGGTGAGCCGGGTGACTGTGATGCCGGCTTCCTCCATCTTTGCGTAATATTCCTCCTCACTCTCTTCGGATTTTTTGTTACCCCAGGCCAGGGCCTCATTGGCGGCTTCCTGGATAGCTGTTTGAATTTCTGGATCGAGTCCCTCAAAGAGATCTTTGTTTATGATCACAGCAAAGGGCTCGAAGATGTGTCCGATGTCTGTATAATAATCGGTCACGTCCCGAAGCATGGTGTAGGTCACTTCCGGCGTGTTGTCCTGGGCGTGAGCCACACCTGTCTGCAAGGAAGTGAAAAGTTCCGAGAAAGCGATGTCCACAGCTTGAGCCCCGATTTCTTGAAACAGCAGACGATCAGCCGGGCACCAGACCCTGACTTTGATATCCTGCTTCACGAGATCCTTCGGCATGACCACCGGACCCTTGGTGCTTCCTAAACCGTCCATTCCGATGAAATAGAATCCAAGGAGCTTGACGCCCAGGTCGGCAAAGATTGGTTCAACAAGCTTGAACATCCAGCCGTCAGGGGCGTAAATCTTCTTTCCCTGCTCCCAGTCGTCAGCCAGGTAGACCGTATACACGGCCTGCAGCGAAGGGGAGAATTCAGGGCTTACCGGTAAAAACCCCATCTCCTGTATTCCGCGGACCACGTTGTCGAACATGTCCCGATATGGGCCGAGCTGTTCAGCTGGATAGCCGTCGATCACGATCTCACCGTCGGTCTTTTCTGCCACGAGATCGATAAAGCGTTCGTGGGTCAGATTGGCCACCGAATCCGGAGCCGCAGGGTGGCCCGATTTCCATTCCTTGGCCACAGCTGTTCCCGATAGAGTCGATATGACAAGGAACACCACTGCTGCTGTCACGACTGCCGCGCATCTCATTTTCTTCATGGGAAACCTCCTGTCTGGGCTTAAGTTTGAGAAAATTTATTCTTATCCGGGAAAAATCTAACTCTTCTTTTGGCTAGTCCCAGAGGGCAGTCCGAGTGATATTTATTCAACGGCCCCTCGAGGATCGATTTCTATTCGTCGTTGTTGCATAAATTTCCAGCCGTTTTCAATATGCTTCCTGGCAGCTTTTTCAGCCTGTTCAGCCCTTTTCCTTTCAATGGCCTTCACCAGACTGATAAGGTCTTCGTAATTTTGCTGAGAAACTCCTTTATCGCTTGGCAGGAAATTTTCGTAGTAACGATGAATGTTTTCATGGATGGAATGCAGCACGAATTCGTGGATGGGATTTCCGGCAATGGTCGCCACTGACTGATGGGTTCTGCGGTCTACATCCATAAAGGTTTTCCAGTTGAAGTGGGGTCTTGCAGTTAACAAGTCCTCTGCCTCAGCCAAGAGGTCCTTCAAGCCTTGGACATCTTGTTCCGTGGCCTTTTCAGCAGCCCTCCCGGCAACTGTTCCTTCAAGGTCCATGCGGAACTCGGTCAGATGGAATAAGGAGGCCTTTTCATAACGTATCAAGGTCGCAAGGCTGTCACTCATCTGCTCCGTGTTCAGATCACGGACAACTGCCCCTCCTTTGAGTCCGGTTTTAATTTCGATGAGACCTTTGAGCTCTAAGACTCTGAGCGCTTCCCGTAGCGTACGTCGGCTTATATCGAATTCCTTGACCAATTCGCGTTCAGCAGGAAGCTTTTCTCCGGGTTTGAGTTTTCCAGAAAAAATTGCCTGCTGAATCTGTTCGGAAACGATTTCAAACGTCCGAATTGGCCTAGCCTTTTGAAACATTGATACCTCGAGTATATTTTTGGCATTGTTAAAATGGAGGAACCATTTTGTCAATAAAAAAAATACTCGTCCAAAAGCAAATTGCGGAAACCAATGAGTTCAACGAATTGGAACCGGATTTGTAAATGCTTGCCGGCAACGCCATTGCGTCCACTCCAAGGATGCTTTGAATTTCTGGGACGAGCGTTATCCCCCTGTGTCAGCCGAAACGACCGCCCTTGGACAGGCAAGGCTGATTGTCCTATACTGATTCAGCTTGACTATTTTCAAATCTGGTATTGCCGATAAAGGATATAAAACATATGAGCCGGAAGGAAACTGCACAGTGGATAGAGGAGGAAGTCAGGGCGTTTGTGTCGAGCTCTCGGGAAAACAGCCTCCGGAGCGGCCGGCCCGAACCTGCCTTTGCCGAGCCCCTGCTCGGGATTGCCAGGGGGGATGACCCCCTGTTCCAGGATTTCAAGGACCATGTCGGAGAGTTCCACTGGACCCCGGTGGAGGCCTTCGGCCTGGCCTTTCCCGGGGAGGAGATCCGGGGCGAGGACCTCAGCGTGATTTCCTGGGTCCTGCCCCAGACCAGTCAGACCAAAGACGATAATCGCCGGCAGACCCGCTATCCTGCGGAACGCTGGGCCAGGGCCCGGATCTACGGGGAGCGGTTCAACGTCGCCCTTAGAGAGCATGTGGTCCGGACCTTGAGCAAGGAAGGGCATCAGGCCCTGGCACCCATGCTCCTTTCCCAGTGGCAGTGGCGGGATTCAACGCGGTACGGCTTTGCCTCCACCTGGTCGGAGAGGCACGCGGCCTTTGCCGCGGGACTGGGGACCTTCGGGCTGTGCGCCGGGCTGATCACCCCCGCGGGCAAGGCCATGCGCCTGGGGTCGGTCATCGCCCGCCTCAGGCTCGAGCCGAGCCCGAGGCCCTACAGCGATCACCGCCAGTACTGTCTCTTTTACTCCCAGGGGACCTGCGGCAAGTGCATGGACCGCTGCCCGGTCGGGGCCATCACCAGGCAGGGCAAGGACAAAAACAGGTGTGTCAATCATTTGCGGCCGGGAACAAGTGAGTACGTCAAGGCCAACTTCGGCTTCGACGGATACGGCTGCGGCCTCTGCCAGACCGGGGTCCCCTGCGAATCGAAGATCCCGGTCAAGGAGGATGTGTCCTTGTAGTGGAAGGCTCCCGCGCGTCATGTCATTCAAAAGGCCAAGGCCGGTAAGAAAGCGGAAGGAAATTGCAGTGGCACTTGAAGGGCTGGAGAAACTCAACCGGGAGAGCGGTTAAAGACATTAAAAAAGAAATGCTCGAAGATCCTGCAGGTATTTGCATTTTAAAGACTACCGGGACGGAGAAGTGGAAACAGCCCCTGTCGAAGGCAAAGCCGAAAGGAGCATCTTCATGTTTTCCTGGAGGATATCGGCAATCCTGAAATCACATTTGACGCGAGCCGAAGGGGCCTTTTCTTTTGCTCTGAATCGTTATTGCCGGCGCCCGGCTATGCAGGCAAATTCGCATTTACGGCAGTATCTAATTCGGTTCTGTACTTTGGAATCAGATTCGCTTTCCTGGATATCCATTTCCATACGTATGTTGCACAGTTTCCGGCTATATGAGCCGTCCCGGGCTGGGATATTGGCGGTATCGAGTTGAGTGGTGGTCCATACCGGGGTGTGCATGGCCTGCACTGGACAGACTGTGCGGCACGGGGCCGGGCAATCCTGACAAGGGTCGAAATCCAGGATTGCCGAAGGCGGTAATTCAGCCTGGATCATGAATGAGCGCAGCCTTACTCTTGGTCCGAACTCAGGTGTGATAAGCTGATTGTTTTTTCCAATGCAGCCCAGCCCGGCCATGACTGCGGCATCTTTGAGAAACGTTCCTCCCTTTTGCACATAATAGTGCATGGGATATGTTTGCAGACCGAGATTGTCTTTAACCCACTGGCGAAGCGATTTGCAGATCTTGATAAGTTGCCGGTTGCCAGGTGTGCCTTGTTTACCGTCCCACCAGTCCAGTTCCGGTTTGTCCCGGGGATGCTCCAGCGCAACCACGACCAGGGATTTGGCCTCGGCAGGCCAAACCGGGATCTCTTGAGGGCCAGCTGTGTAGTTTGGGTCTTGAGGTGTGCCTACCCCGGCGAAATCGCCCATGCGGTCAAAAGCCTTGTGGGAAGGACTGATACGCACTTGATCTGTTCGGGCTATACCAGCCAATGAGGCTCCGTGGTCTCTGGCTGCCTGCAGTATATTCTGCGCTTGACTTTCAGCTTCCATGTGTTCTCCGTTTCATTTTTCAGGGTATCGCCACAGGATAATCATAATGCCTTCTGTGGTGGGTAAAAAAAGCATCGCTGAAGTAGAGCGTGGTTGTCAATGAGTCATGAGCAGGGATGTTTTGAGGTCTGATTCCGAATACAATCCTGTTTCCGATATCAGAAACTACTGTCCAACAGGGCAAGACAGCTCACATCTCCTGCAATATTTGACGCAATAATCACTCTCGGCATGTTGTTTTGCCATGCCACCTTCTTCAAACTTGTCGATCGCCTGCCGAAGTGCCTGACTTTCTTCTTGGCCTGCCTGCATGTCCATAACGGCATCCTCAATATCTTGTTCCATTTTCAGGTTGCAGGTCACCCGGTCATAGGTTCCGTCTAGGCCGGGCAGTAGCAATTGGCCGGCATCATCGGTTAAATAAACTGTATTTTCAAAGGCTTTTACAGGACAGGCCTTGCGGCAGGGCTGGCCACAGTCTTGGCAAGGATTAAACTCAAGCGGGCCTGGGGCTTCTGCCTTTCGATCAAGCAAAAGCGCCCGAAAGCGGATTCGGGGGCCATATCCAGGCGTAAGCACCAGGTTGTTCTGGCCGATACAACCCAAACCGGCCATTACGGCCGCATCTTTTAAAAAGATACCGCCTTTTTCAATCAAATAAGGCAGCTTATAGGTTTTGATAGAAAAATTATTCTCAATCCATTCGGAAAGTTCCTCATTGATGCGCATGAGGATACGGTTGCCGGATGTTCCCCTGCCATCCCACCAGTCAAGCTCAGGTTCTTCAATCGGATGTGCAACTCCAATTATCACTGCAGATAGGGCATCGTTCGGCCAAGCCACTTCATCGGATATGTCCTCGTCTTTTACCTCTTGCCAGGGCACATCGAGATTCATGCCGATTTTAGGATATAACCTGTGGGAAGGAGAATCTTTCAAAGATTCGATGTCGGCGACACCTGCAACAGATGCGCCCAAAGATATTGCCTTATCGACAATTGTTTTCGTCAATTCCGAACTGGAAAGCATATCTAAAGCTTTTCTACTATCGTAGGATTCTGAAATGCCTGAACCGGAAAATGTGCCATAGGCCGTTTTCTACCTCATACCAGAATTCAAAGGGTATTGTCCAGATCCAATCCGCCTGCAAGCAGGGCTCAGTCCCCCCCCGGAATGCACCCACTAGCTCCAGATGGTCAAAACATTCTGAGAGTCTTTCACCCGACGCTTGGCTTTACACCTGAGGTGTAATATTTTTTACGCATAATGAACAACAATCCACCAGATAGCTTTGGCCTTTCATCAAGGTTTCCTCTAGGTGGGAATATATTGGAATGTTTCATATCATCAGGAACGTTTTTGACGAGGCTTGATAGCCGGAGGCCTCGGGCAACGCTGCTAATCAGCCGCGTGTCTTTTTACGCCGGCTGAATTAGCCTTGTTCTGCGTGGATTGTGTGTCGTCTCAAATTGCTATCGCTCAGCCTATGGTAATTGCCGTTCCTCTGACGTTAAAAAAAAGGATTTTACCTTCGCAACTATTTGGTTTTCGGTTAACCTATCGGAGGCTTCGACTGCTGCAATCCTTTCGTGCTGCCCTTTTATTTTCTTAATTTCTTTTGCCAGTTCAAGTTTCGCCTCACCGGGACCAAAAATGAAAATTTTGTCGGCTTTTCCGACCTTTTTAATTACCATCTGATAGAAATTACGAAACTGGTGTTTGCGGCGCTCATCAGCTTTTTGCTCTTTTGATACTGACTGAGCCACGGAAGAGCCACTCGCCTTCCATCCTCCTGATGG
>JAIPDR010000205.1 GCA_021737615.1 Desulfohalobiaceae bacterium
AATGGGGGAAACCGGACCGCGTCTACAGCTTCAAACCATAAGACTGCAGAAGATTGTCATTCATGCAACATCAAAGGTTATAGCAGAGCCTAAGAGTCCGGAGGGGGCAGGGATCCCCTATGAGCGAGCCTTAGAAAACAGAGAGCCGGAAGCGTTTAAGCGCAAGAGAGCCCTGTGACCGGTTCGAACTATTCCGCATTTTTAAATGAAGTTTCATACGAGTGGCGCCTCTGGCCATGGCCAGTCTGATCGAGCCTGAAACTTCAACACCTTACGGGAAGTTTCACAAGAGGGCAGCATGAGAGCCCAAACCTTTTTTCCTTCACACTTTTTTTAAACTATATCCAGAAATTCAGAAAGAATTTTTAAACTAGGAGGTGACTTATGCCATGGGGAGACAGGACAGGACCTTTGGGAATGGGTTCGAGGACAGGAAGAGGACTCGGCTATTGCTCAGGATATGATGCACCCGGTTTTGCGGGATTCAGACCGGGCATGGGTCGGGGCTTAGGTTTCGGCCGCGGCCCTGGCCGGGGTTTCCGGGCCGGATTTGGTCCGTGGTTCGGGCGTATGGCCTGGGGTCGGGGCGTTGGTTTCACCCCCTACAGCCCTTCGCCTGAACAGGAAAAACAGATCCTCGTCAGTGAAGCCCAGGAGTTGAAAAATGCTTTGGCCAACCTGGAAAAGCGAATCACTGAAATCGAAAAACAGGATCAAAGCGAATAGGAGTGAAAAAAGAAAAATGACAGACACAACCTGCGGCAGTTGTTCCACTCAGGGCTCCTGCCAGGATACAAGCAATCAGGACGCCGGGCTGCAGAAATCGCTCAGCCGGATAAAACACAAGTTCGTTGTCCTTTCCGGCAAAGGCGGTGTGGGCAAAAGCAGCACCGCCGCCAATATCGCCGTGGGACTCTCCCTGGCCGGGGAAAAAGTGGGGCTGATGGATGTCGATGTCCACGGCCCCACCATCCCCAGGCTGTTGAACCTGACCGGGTCCAGACCAAAGGCCCGGGCCCAGAGGCTGGAACCGATTCCCTGGAGTGAAAACCTTTCTGTTATCTCTCTTGGGTTTCTCATCCCCAACCAGGAAGATTCCGTTATCTGGCGCGGCCCCATCAAGATGAGCCTCATCCGTCAGTTCATTGAAGACGTCGACTGGGGGGATCTGGATTATCTGGTGGTCGACTGCCCGCCGGGCACCGGAGACGAACCCATCTCGGTCATGCAGCTCCTGGGCAAAGAGGCCAAAGCAATCATCGTGACCACGCCTCAAGACGTAGCTGTGGACGATGTCAGGCGGTCGATCAACTTCTGCAGGCAGACCGGCAATCAGGTCCTGGGGATCGTGGAGAACATGAGCGGTTTAATCTGTCCCCACTGCCGGGAAAGAGTGGATATCTTCAATGCCGGGGGTGGAGAAAAACTGGCCAGGGAAGCAGGCATCCCGCTTCTGGGCAAGATTCCCCTGGATCCGGAAATCGTCAAAGCCGGAGACCTGGGCGAATCGCTGCTGCAGACCCGCCCGGACAGCCCTGCGGTTCAGGAGATCAGCAGGGTCATAGACCAGCTTCTGGAGCTCTCGGCCAAGGAGCCGGCCAAGGAGGAAAAGGAAGATCCATTACTCATGGCGGGCAGGAACGGGCTGCTGAAAATAGCCGTGCCCACGGCTCAGGGAAAACTCTGCGCCCACTTCGGCCACTGCGAACGATTCACCCTGATCAGCGTGGACAGGGAGAGACAAAAAATCCAGGATATTGAGCAGTTGTCGCCGCCACCGCACGAACCCGGCCTTCTTCCTGAATGGCTGGCAGAACAAAAAACCGACCTGGTCATCGCCGGCGGCCTGGGCGCCAAGGCACAGGAACTGCTGCAACAAAAGAATATCCAGGTCATTACCGGCGCGGCCGAGGCTGGACCGGAGGAACTGGTGAACTCCTATCTCCGCGGGGACCTGGCCACTGGCGCCAACGTCTGCGACCATTAAAATCCGGTTTTGCCTCCGGATTGCAATCCGGAGGCAAAACTGGATTACCAGTGACCGCCCACATCAGCCTCTTGTGCAACGGATAGCTTTCCGTCCCGATAGGCCTGGACCGCCTCTTTCACTGTACCCCGGGCATCGTTGACCACCTTGACTCCGCCCGCCTTTAAGGCGCTGAAGGCCTTCGGCCCGCAGTGTCCGGTCAAGAGGACTTCGACTCCTTTATCGCAGACCATGCCTGCGGCCTGAATGCCCGCACCCTTGAAGGCATTGACATTGGCTGAATTATCCAGGGCCTCAAACTCATTGCTTTCGGAATCGACGACGACTATATAGGCCGCCCGTCCAAAACGCGGATCGACCTCGGCCTCAAGGTCCCTGCCTTTGGCTGTGACTGCTATTTTCATATAACCCCCTGACCCGGAAAAACCGGGATGGTTCCTGGTTTACGGCAATAACCTCAGATTACTCGAACAAAGACTAACTTCCTCCCCCGCCGCAGACCTGATTGTCCTCTATCAGAGGCAGCCGGCCGGCGATGAGATCTTCCACAACCGGTCTGATTTCAGGCCGCTGTCCATCGTGGTAGACATCGATGCCTACCTGCCTGAAGCCCATGAGCGGACGCATGCCGATTCCCCCGACAACCAGGGCCTTGACCTGGTGTTCGGCCAGAAGGTTGACCGGGACCATGCAACCGCCCTGAACATGTTCCTGGTTGCCGACGGTCAGAACCTCCTTGATCGCTCCATCTTCGACATCCACAAGGGTGAAGACGTCGCAGTGACCGAAATGTCCTGATCTCTGGCCATCCAGCCCCCCATTGCCCATGGACGGGATCGCGATTCTTCCATTTTTCATAACCAATTCCACTCCTTTTCATTATTCATTATTTGTTCCGATCACGCAGGATTCAGCAAAGGCAAGGCGAGAATTTTTTTCCATATATCTTGGATCTCCCCGGTAATTGCCGATTCAGGACTGTATTCCACCACGTTCCGGCCCTGGACCATGGACTTGGTAAAGACCGGGTCAAAAGAGATCCGGCCCAGGATTTCTATGTCCATATCCCGGGCGAATCTTTCTATGGCCCCGGTTTGCTCCAGGTTCAAGTCGAATTTATTGATTACGACCATGGCCGGCACCTTGAAACAGGCGCACAGTTCGGCTACTCGCCGCATATCGTGCAAACCCGAGACCGTGGGTTCGGTCACGATCACCACGCCGGTGGCTCCACCGATGGAGGCGATCACCGGGCAGCCGACCCCGGGAGGCCCGTCGGTGATGATCAGCTCTTTATCCTGCATCTCGGCAAGCCTGGCGCTTTCCTGACGGACCGTGGCAACCAGTTTTCCGGAATTTTCCTCGGCGATCCCTAAACGGGCATGGACCATGGGTCCATATCTGGTCTCGGAAACAAACCACTCTCCACAGGTTTGAATCGGAAACTCTATGGCCTGTTCCGGACAGAAATCCACGCACACGCCGCAGCCTTCACAAGCGATGGGATCGACCTCAAAATCCGGGCTGATGGCCTCAAAGCGGCACAGTTCCAGGCACATCCCGCATTGCGTGCATTCTTCCCTGTCAATAAGCGCAATTCCACCGCCCATAAAGTCGGTACGCTTCTGGACCCTTGGCGACATCAGCAAATGCAGGTCGGCGGCATCGACATCTGCATCGCAGAGGACCATGTTTTCAGCCAGGGCGGCAAAGGCCGCGGTCAAGCTCGTCTTGCCGGTCCCGCCCTTCCCGCTTATGACAACCAACTCCTTCATAGAGACACCGACTCCCGGATAAACTGACAATTACGAATAAATCCCAAACAAGAATCTCCCAAATAACAAACATTACAGCGCAGGCAGGGCTATCCTTTTCTCGATTTTGCGATACAAATCGACAAAGGGCTTCCTCCATTTTGGAAGCTCCTCGGCAAACAGGATCCCGTTGGAATAGGCTTCGGCAATCTTCCGATCAAACGGGATCTCCATCAGTACGGGCAGATCCTCGGCAGCGGCATAATCACGGACCCCGCTGTCCCCGATATCACAACGGTTGATGACCAGTCCCGCGGGAACTCCCAGTTTTTTGACCGCCTCCACAGCCAATTGCAGGTCATAGAGACCGAACGGGGTGGGCTCGGTGACCAGGAGCACGAAATCGACATCCCGCATGGCCGCAATAACCGGACATGAAGTCCCGGGCGGGGCGTCGATGATATTGATCTTGTCCGGTTGAACATGCCTGCGGACCGCTTTGATCAAAGGGGGCGACATGGCCTCGCTGATTCTGAGTTGCCCCTGCACAAAGGTCATCTCGCCCCGCCTCCCCTTTTCCAGGAGTCCGATTTCCCTTTTTGTTTCAGAAACGGCCTTTTCCGGACAGACATGGACGCATCCGCCGCAGCTGTGGCAGAGCTCCGGAAAAACGAGGATCGTTTCCCCGAGTACGGTGATTGCCTTGAAACGGCAGATATCGACGCATTGCCTGCACAGAGTGCATCTGTCTTCATCGATTTCAGGCACCAAAACGGTTATCGTCTCCCGATAGTTGATCTCGGGTTTCAAAAACAGATGGGCATTCGGCTCTTCCACGTCACAGTCCAGAAGCTGGACATCCCCAAGGAGGGCAGCCAGATTGCAGGCCACCGTCGTCTTTCCCGTGCCTCCTTTTCCACTGGCGACACTTATGATCATTCAGCACTTTCTCCTCGTGTTTCAAAAATCTTATCATCTAGTCGAAGAACTTTTTTCAGACGCTTGAGCAATTCCCGGCCTTCAATCTCCCCGGGCTGCGGAGGCAGTTGCATAAGTACCCCCAGGCCCTCGCTGGCCTCGTGAAATGCGCCTTTGGACAGAGAACTGACCAGTGCACAATTCAGCATCGGATTGACCACCACGCATTTCTCCACCAGCTCGAGGCCGGTCATGTCGGGCAGAACCTCATCCACGATCATCAGCTGCAGGTCCTCGTTCAGGACCGCGCTTATGGCCTTGTTTCCTGCTACGGCCTCTTGGATTCGAATGTTTTCGAACTTCTCAAAAAATGACTGCAGCCCTGAAAATGAACCGTTTCCAGCCGATACCAACAAAATCGTAAGCATCCTGTCCTTCCTTCGGTTATCCTTTCAATCCCGTTCTCCGCCGCCGGCCTCGTCTGCGCTGTCTCGTCCCGCAGCCGGGCATGGAAAACATCCGAGCCAGGTGGAGTCCCCGGGCATAGGCAGCGGCCACCTCTTCGATGGTCCCGCTGACAAAAGATATCAGCTCGATGCCCCCGGACTGAATGCAAAAGACCGAACTCTCGGTTACTGCCCCGCAAATCAAGACCCGCACCCCGATTCCCTGTAAATGGTCCACCAGGCTTTGGCAGCGACCCGGATCAAACGATTCATACCGCCTGTTTTGCACTTTCCCGTCTTCAACCTCAACCAGGCACAGCTTCCGGGCGGCTTCAAAAACAGGGGATATTCTGTTTCCCCAGGCGGTCAGGGCTACGGTCGTCACGGCCACACCTCCCTTTTCCTGTCATTGCAAGTCCTGTGCCTTTAAAAAGGATTACAGGTTCAGTCTTAAACGAGAAGAGGTTTTAAGAAACTCAGTGCAGGCGACAGGAGTTAAGGGGATCAGCAGAACAATCGTTTCCGGAGAAAATCAGGCTTGGAAAGATTATCTCATTCAATACAGTCGCAAAATAGATACTATTGTGTTGCAATTTTAAGACACATATATGCTGAATTTGGACAGTATTTATATTAAATACTGCTGCTCTGTTAAAAACAGAGCAGCAGGAGTTAATTCTGCAATTTTTTGCAGTGCACGGCCGCCACCTTGAACTCCGGTATCTTGCACAGAGGATCGCAGGCATTCGACGTCAGGATGTTGGTCGGGTTTTCACCGAAATGGATGGGCAGAAACAGGGTGCCGGGAGGGACGGTTTCCGTGACCCTGGCCGGGACTTCCATCTCTCCCCGGCTGTTGGCCAGGATCAGAATATCCTTGTCCGCGGCTTCGAGCCGCTGAGCGTCCTCGGGGTTGATCTCCACATACCCGGTCGATTCTTCCTGATCGAGGTCCTTGGAAACCCTGGTCATGGTCCCTGTGTGAAAATGGGCGAACATCCGGCCGGTGGTCAGGAAGAATGGATAGGTCTCATCCGGCATCTCGGCCGGCTCTCTGAAGTCGACGGCATGGAACTTTCCTTTGCCCCTGCTGAACGTATGCCCATGCAGATAAGGCGTCCCGGGGTGATCCGGGGCCGGACAGGGCCATTGCAGGCCGTTGATACCCAGCCGCTCATAGCTCATGCCTCCATAGGACTTGGGCGTCAAGGCGGCGATTTCCTCAAAGACCTCTTGCGGAGAGGCATAGTCCATGGGATAGCCAAGGGCCTGCGACAGCCTGCAGAGGATCTCCCAGTCGGGCAGGGACTCACCGATGGGCTCTATGGCCTTGAAGGTCCGCATACAGCGCCTTTCCGAATTTGTATAAGTGCCCTCCTTTTCCGCCACGGACGAGGCCGCCAGAACGACGTCGGCCAATTGCGCCGTTTCAGACAGAAAGAGGTCCTGAACCACCAGGAAATCGAGATTTCCCAGGGCCTGATGAAAATGATTCAGGTTGGGATCGCTGAGCTTGGGGTTTTCCCCGATGACGTAGAGCCCTTTGAGCTTTCCGTCCAGCATGGCCTGGACCATATCGGTGATGGTCAGGCCCGGTTTTTCCGGGAGATCGGTCTTCCAGGCCCTGCAGAACCGCTCATGGACCTCTGGATCATTGACCGGCTGGTAACCGGAAAAGACATTGGGCAGCCCGCCCATATCGCAGGCTCCCTGGACATTGTTCTGGCCGCGCAAAGGGTTGACCCCGCCCCCTTCAATCCCGACATTGCCGCAGAGCATGGCCAGGTTGCAGCAGGACTTGACATTGTCCACCCCGGTGGTGTGCTGGGTGATGCCCATGGCGTACAGCAGGCTGGCCGGGGAGTTTCCGGCATAGATCTCTGCTGCGGCGTACAGATCATGCTCCGGGACCCCGGTTATCCGGGCCACTTTGTCCGGGGGATACTGCTTCAGGACCTGGTGGAGCTGATCGAAGCCTTCCGTGCGTTCCCGGATATAGTCCGTGTCCTGCCAGTTGTTCTCTAAAATGATGCGCATCAGGCCGTTCAAGAGGGCCACGTCGCTTCCCAGCCTGTGCCTGAGATGGACGTCCGCATATCGGCTCAGGTGGATGCGCCTGGGATCAGCCACGATCAGCCTGGCCCCCCTTTCCTTGGCCCTGATGACCCGCCT
>JAIPDR010000020.1 GCA_021737615.1 Desulfohalobiaceae bacterium
CACGAACCGATCACAGAGCTCTCTTTCGCTTCAACGCTTCCGGCTCTTGGTTTTCTAAGGCTTGCTCACGGGGGATCTTTGCCCCCTCCGGACTCTTTGTTTTGTTCTTTGGCAAACTGCCTTTCTGCAATAAAAATATATCTCTTTCTTCAGGTTGCATGCTGAGGCCACGGTCCGGTTTCCCCCGGCGAGCAAGCCTAAGAAAACCTTAGAGCCTCCCAGCGAGGTCGCTCAAGAGAACCCTGTAACCGGTTCTCTACCCTGTGACCTATTGTTTGCCTGGTAAGTTTCTTCATTGATCAAACTGGCAGTTATGGACTTCAACATCAGCATAACAGCATGCCTGTGTATTATAATAAATATTCAACAGTTACATATCAGCACTGCCAGAGGCAGGGCTGATACCTGAAACCTGTGAAATGTCCAATTTTGATGTCAAAGTAATCATTTTAAGCAGTTAACTTTCATAATTGGAACAGGTGTACGAAATCTGATCTTACGGCCCTACCAGCACAAGTTCTCTTTCCGGCCAGTCCTGAATCGTCTCCAGGGCCTGCTCGGTCAGCTCCTGCATCAGGAACCCGTGTTCATATCCGGCCAGATGCAGGATGCCGTGGGCCAGCAAACGGTAGAGATGTTCGGCCGGATCCTGGCCATAGAGGCGGGCTTCCCGGAGAAGGGTTTCCACGGAAAGGCAGATCTGACCGAGGCACCGCCCCCCGGTCTCGGTCTGCTCCGGAAAACTGAGGACGTTGGTCGGTCCGCAGAGCCCGAGAAAACTGTTGTTCAAACCGCTAATGCCCCGGTCTCCGGTCAATTGCAGGACAAGTCGGCTGTCCTGCATTGCCAGGGTATCCAATATGAGGTCCAGGCCCCTTGCAAGTGTCCTTTTGGACAGGGCGGCGGCCCCTGAAATCCTCGAATCGTCGATCTCAAGCTCGATCACTTCACACCTTTGCACCGTGGACGCGGGACTCTATTTTTGGGCGTATTCCTCATAGGCCTGGACGATCTTGACCACCAAATCGTGCCTGACCACATCCGGATGCTGAAAATGAACAAAGCCGACGTCTTCAATCCCGGAAAGGACCTCTTTCGCCTGGAGCAGTCCGGATTTGACGCTGCCGGGCAGATCGATCTGGGTTATGTCTCCTGTGATCAGAGCCTTGGAGCCTTGCCCCATCCTGGTCAAAAACATCTTCATCTGTTCCGGGGTCGTATTCTGGGCCTCGTCGAGAATGATAAAGGCCCGGTTCAAGGTTCTGCCCCGCATGAATGCCAGGGGGGCGATCTCAATGACTCCGGTCTGGATCATCTCCTGGACCTTTTTGAAATCGAGCATTTCATAAAGGGCATCATATAAGGGGCGCAGATAGGGGTCGATCTTCTCCAGGATATCTCCGGGTAAAAATCCGAGCTTTTCGCCCGCCTCCAGGGCCGGCCTGGTCAGAATCAGCTTTCGGACCTTTCCCTGGAGCAGAAAAGACACAGCCATGGCCACCGCCAGATAGGTCTTGCCCGTCCCGGCGGGTCCGATGCCGAAAACCAGTTCTTTCTCCCTGATTTTTTGCAAATATTTACGTTGATTGACGCTTTTGGGGGCCACCGTCTTCTTTGGAGAGACCGCAAACACGGTATCCGCGAATATTTGCTTCAGATCGGCCCCGGGGTCCTGCAGCAATATCCTGAGGGCGTCTTCCATGTCCTTTTCAAAAAAGGAGCGTCCGGAGCGCAAAATATCGTACAACTGGACCAGACAATTACAGGCGGTATGCAGAGGGCCTTCTTCGTCGGCCAGCAAATTCAGCTTGTTCCCGCGAACATGAACGATTATTCCCAGTTTGTCCCGGAGCAGATCGATATTTTTTTCCTGAGGCCCAAACAGTTCCCTGGCGACAGAACTCTCTTGAAATTCAATTTCCTTTTCAAATCTTGGCTGAGTGCTATTCATTCTCTCGTGTTTTGAAAAATGAAAGCCAGGGATCGTCCTTCCGGCAATCTCCATTTTCCAATATTCAATGTTCAACAATCACCTTTGCTCATAGGCTTTAAGAAAAAGTTTTTGGATTTATGCCAGATAACCAACTCTTATTCTTTGTCTTAACAATCGAAAATCCAAAATCCAAAATCTAAAATTCTATCAGCCACCGATAGACGACATCCGCCGGCCGCAGACCGAGACACACTTCCTTTTTGCCTGCAATAGTTCATGCCCTATGGGTTTCCCGGCTCCGGCCTCGCGCATGACCTTCAGGACCGCTTCAACTCCTTCGGAAGATCGGAGAGGAGACATCAGGTCGTACTCCACGTCGGAAAAGAGGCAGGTCCTTAATTTTCCGTCCGGTGTGATCCGAAAACGGTTGCAGGTTGCGCAGAAATGGTTTGAAAGCGGTGAAATCAAACCGATCCTGCCCCGGCCCTCGACCAGGGAATACATCCTGGCCGGGCCGTGGTTTTCACTCTCGTGATCCACAGGCGCCACTGCGGCAATTCTTTGGACATCGGCCAGGATTTTCTCGGCAGACCAGAAATACTGTTCTCCCCAGGCTGAACCTTCCCCCACTGGCATGAATTCGATAAATCTGACATCCACCGGATTTTTTTGTGCAAAATGGACAAAATCAACCAGTTCGCCGTCGTTGAAGCCATTCAGGGCCACGCAATTGATTTTAACCTTGATCCCGGCTTCAAGGCAATCGTCAATGGCCTGTCTGACCCTGGTGAAATAGTCCCGCCCGGTTATACGCCCATACTTTTCCCTGTTCAGGGTATCCAGCGAGATATTCAACCAGCGGATGCCGATATCATGCAGAAGCCGAACCCTGCCCTCAAGGAGGGTGCCGTTTGTGGTCACCCGGATATCCAGATCAGGGAGCTCAGATCTAAGGAGGCCGAGAAACTCGGTAAAGTCTTTGCGGGCAAAGGGCTCGCCTCCGGTCAGGCGCACCTTGTTCACCCCGAGGGAATCGGTCAGACGAATCAGCGAAAGACACTCTTCATAGGTCAGGATATCGTTATGGGTCAGATAAGCAAGGGTCTCGCTGTTGGAGCAATAGTAGCACTTCAGGTTGCACCTGTCGGTTACACTTAACCGCAAGTAGTTAATTTTTCTTCCAAAACCATCTATCATCTTGGCGGTACCATGATTGTAAAGCCGTACGGCTTGATAATTTTCCCGGACAAAGCTACAAAACACCCTGAGACGGGGACTGTATGAAATACAAAAGCTTTAAGCAACTGCCAAAGATAAAAAATAAGGACAAATCAGTCCAAAGTCAAACCAGGGACGAGACCGGACCTGAAAAAGATACGGAATCAGAAGCCGATATTTTTCTCCGGGCCATGGAGCAGGTCACCCCCTTATCCAGCCGGGGCGGCCGGAAGATTGCGCAAAAGCCGGCAAAACCCGGGATCAAGGCCCCTGATCAGAAACAGAACGGGAAAAAACATCTCCAAGACCTTCTGGACGGCAAAATCGAATTCGAGATTTCCTTAACAGACGAATTTCTCCATGGCAATGTCCTGGGACTTGACCCCCGTATTTCCAGAAAGCTCCAGGCCGGGCAGTTCAGCCCGGAAAACCATCTTGACCTGCACGGTCAGAATGCAGATCAGGCCTTTTCCAGCCTGATCCATTTTATCCGGGACAACTATGTCAACAGCAGGCGCTGCCTGCTCATCATCCCGGGACGCGGCAGAAATTCTCCGGAAGGACGCGGTGTCCTGCGGGACCAGATCCAGATCTGGTTGACCAGGGATCCCCTGAAACGGGTCATTCTGGCTTTTTCCACGGCCAGGCCCAGACACGGCGGCACGGGAGCCTTGTATATTCTACTGCGGCGGTATAAAAAATCCAAGGGAAAAATCTTCTGGGAACGATACACCTGATCAGAAAATTGCAGGCAATTTTCTGGATTTATAACCACGCACGAGGTTTACGAAATGGGTTTTTTTTCCAAGATCAAGAAGCTCTGGAAAACCGGGCCGGAGACTGAAGAGGCGGTCCCGACTCCCGGGGAAGGGCAGCCTGTCGAGACACTCCCTGAAGAAGAGCAGGCTGTTGCGCAATCGCTGCGGGCCGAAGACACCCGGGAAGCCGGGGACTGGAAACAGGAATTGCAGCTCTCCCTGCAGCAGGCCAGCCCCAGGCTGAGCGCCTGGCTGGACATCATCCTGGAGGATCTGGAATATGCCGACCACCGCCTCTGGTCCAGACTGGAATTTCTTTTTGAGTCACTGGAGGTCCCGGCTGCCGAGGCCTCGGATTTTATCGCCCGATTCAAGAAATGGCTCCTGGACATGGACTATGAGCATATATCAGAATTCCGTTCCGAGCTTCAGTACCGCCTGGCCCTGGCCCTGGATCTGGAGGACGAGGAAGACGAAAGAAGCCGGCTGTTCATCAAGCTCTCCAATGGTCTCAACAAGACCAAGGAACAACTCTCCAAACGCATAGACGGACTCCTTCTTTCCAGTTCCGGATTCGACGCCGGTTTCTGGGAAGAATTGGAAGAGATCCTCATCCTGGCCGACGTCGGGTTTCAGACCAGCACGACCCTGGTTGAGCGGATGCAAAGAAGGGTCAGGGAGGAGAAGATAAGCGATCCCGAGGCCTTTAAAGAGGCCTTTCAACAGGAACTGGCACAGATCTTTCCGGCCCAGCCGAAGAAAATCAAACCAGCTCCGCCCGAGGTCATCCTGACGGTCGGGGTCAACGGGGTGGGCAAGACCACGACCATTGCCAAACTGGCCCATCGGGCTCAAATGCAGGGTCAAAAGGTCATGCTCGCGGCCGGGGACACCTTCAGGGCCGCCGGGATCGAGCAGCTCGAAATCTGGGCCGAAAGGGCCGGGGCCGGATTTTATAAGAAGGATGCGGGTTCAGATCCGGCAGCCGTGGCCTTTGAAGCCATGCAAGCTGCGCTCAAGGAAAACTATGATCTGTTGATCATCGACACTGCCGGGCGGCTGCACACCCAGACCAACCTGATGCAGGAGCTGAAAAAGATCAAAAGGGTCCTGAACAAAATGAGCCCTGGCGCGCCGCACCGGACCATGCTTGTCGTCGACGGGACCTCGGGGCAAAACGTCGTTGCCCAGACCAGGCTCTTCAATGAAGGGGTGGAAGTGGACGAGATCGTCATCACCAAGCTGGACGGCACAGCCAAGGGGGGCGTCATTCTGGGAATCGCCATGGAGCAGAAAATCCCCATCACTTTTGTCGGCCTCGGGGAAAAAATGGAGGACCTGCGTCCCTTCAGCGGCGAAGATTTCGCCAGGGCACTGCTCTCATAGTCTCTTTGATTGGAGGTTCTTTCCGTTTATATACCGATTGGCTGCCGGTTTTACAGCCGGGCCTGCAGGTCCTTGTTCAGCAGGGCTATTTTTGTAAGGAAATCATGCTGGATCAGTTACTCTTGCCGGTACAGCGATAGCCGTAGGTCTTTTCATAGTACCTGGCAAAGGCGTCTACAACTTCAGGAACAAATTCTACTCCTTTTTTCTCGAAGAGCAGCCCAAAGGCTTTATCCAAGGGCATCGGGTCACGGTAATGCCTTTTCGCCGTGATGGCCTCAAAAACATCAGCGACAGAAATAATGCTTGATTCCAGGCTGATATCTCCTGAAAGCAGACCGTTCGGATACCCCTTGCCGTCCAGTCTTTCATGGTGGGAGGAGGCGATTTCCGGCACTCGATCAAAACCGTCCTCAAAGATGATCTTGTTCAAGATTTTCCTTGTATGTACTACATGTGTCTTGATCACATCGTATTCCTGATCATTGAGCTTGCCGGGCTTTTTCAGAATTGCGTCCGGGACGCCTATCTTCCCGTAATCGTGTAACAGGGCCGCGACCTGAACCACCTCGCATCTATCTTCCGGGAGACCAAGTTCCAGGCAGATACCGACCGCATACTCCGTGACCTGCTGGGAATGGCCGGCTGTCAAAGGGTCCCTGGCGTCTATGCTCGCCGCCAGAGTCTGCAGAAGAGACTTGAACTGGTTTTCTTTCGTCTCAATAAGTTCGGCATTGTTAAGGCTGATACCGATCATATGAGCGAACCCCATGAGCAGGTTCTTGTCTCTCTCGGCCAAAGGCTTTTTGGACTTGATATTATCCACGGCCAGTACCCCCAGGGACCGTCGTTCGTAGAGGATGGGACAGCAGATGAATGACCTGGTCCCGAGCATTCGGGCGACCTTAAGGCTTCTGCTCGAGAGATCATCTTCTATTTTATTGACGTCATTGATTAAAAACGGCTTTTGCTTCCGGTAGGAAACCACAAAAACTCCCTTTGAATCAGGATTATCCAGGCGAAAAGAGGCTTTTTGCAGCATCGCGTACTGTTCCTGGCTATAGCCAAATCCCTCTATGTACTCGAGCCTGGGGCCATCTCCGTTCCCTCCGGCAAGCAGAATCATGCCCCGATCAAAATTCAAGCGAAAGTTGAGGATCTCGACAAACTTGTTTAGGACGTTGTCGCTGCTGGTCTGCTTGGTAATGGCCGCCCCGATCTCATATGTCATCAGGGAGTTGTTATAGTTGATTTCGCTTTGTTCAAACAGCTCATCCGTCGTGTCTTTCAAATCGGCCAACCGTGAATGCAACTCCCTGTTTTCAAACAAAAGGGCGGTAAGTTCAGCCGGAAAAATCACAAGGAGAGCCGACACAAAAATGGCCGCTACTGTTCCCAGGGGCAGAAAGAAGGATAGAAGCAGCGATGCGATCGGAACTGCCAGGGCTGCATAGTGGGAGACCTGTTTCAAGCGAAGATAAAAAGGCTTTTTCCAGGTGATGAGATACCGGCAGACATCGCCACTGCAGAAAAGACATTCCGGATGTTCAATCCTCACCAGTTGGTTGTTGCACAACTGAATGACCGCCTCAAAAAAACCGATTCTCTGTTCGCACTGATGCCTGCTTTCGCTTGCGCCCTCCTTTTCTTTGACCCTGACCTCCATGGCGTTATTTCCGATTTTTCTGGACTCGTATTCCAGGGACCTGGAGAAAAAATTCCCGGCCTTTTCTACCAAAGAACACATCGCACTCGGGGTGAGCAGGCCGAAAGCCCAGCGTTTCAAAAACCCGAAATCCTCCCCTGAGGCCAGGTACCGACCCGCTTCTCTGGCCAATTGAACATCCCCGGTCAACTGAACCCCTTTCTCGTAAAACGCTTCAAACTGTTTCCGGGTGAACCAATGATCCGGGTCAATGATCTCATATCGTTCTATCCCTGCGGCCCTCAACAAAACTTCCGAATCAACCTCAGGGTATTTTTTATCTATGTATTTCATATACATATCGAACAACCGGCTGCTGTAAATCCTGGCTTCTGCTATGCAGTCCTGTTGAAGCACGTCACCACCACCTACAGTTTTTTAAAAAGCTTATGACCATAGGCAAAATAGTCATCTAGATATTCAAGATCAAAGATCCACAAAGAATAAAGCTTGTCATAATCGAGTCCTATTTCCTGTAAGGCATCAACAGGATAAACAAGCAGAGGCATTTTAAAGTCACTGATTCTGTGCTCCAGGGCACTGATCATGGTCCAGAAAATTCTGCTGTTCAGGCCATGCTTATCCACGATGAACAATTTGATACAGTTTGTGAGATCTGACATGTTCAGCCCGGGCGCGGATCTGCTGATCAAGGCCAGGACCTTGAGCCGTCCCTTGTGCTGCAGGGAGCACATCAGGTTTTCCCGTTCAAATCCCAAATCCTGGTATGCAGTGACCAGATCATGATCCAGACCGGTCCGGTACTTGAGATCAAAGGCCTGCATCAGGAGCCCTCCGGAATATCCTTTGTAAAAAGAGGAAAAATCCAGCAGGTCATCGTCTGAAACCCGCTTCAGAATCCAATCATCGGGCAGGGTATTGGCTACCCTCAGTTTCTCTTTTAATATATAGGCAAAGGTATCCCGGGAGCACTTTTGAGGGTCTCCAAGATACTTGACAAACCCCCCGAAAACACTTTCCGGGAATTGGTTCTCCGGCCGAAAATAGCAAAAGACATAGTCCATTCGGGCCGAGTTCAGGGTGTGAATTTCATTCACGTAGCGGCTGATCTGGTTAAGGACCCTTGTCCCTCCCATTCTGCCCCGCCTGCTGTCGGCCGCATGATGATGAATCAGCCAGGCCTTGTTGTAAAACCTGAGCATCGACATATGGGCCAGGATAGCACCTTTTTCCCTGTATAAAAAATACCTTGATATCGGTGAGTTATTTGCATATAGCTTCTGATAGGTCTTTTTCAGCTTTTCCTTGTCCTTTTGCAAGAGAAGATATTTTTGAGGGTGGACAAACCCGGTCTCAAAGAAAAAATTCCACAGCTCGTCCATATCCAAAGGCCCGTTCAAAGACTCTCTTTTGTCCCCGGCCTGCTGCAGCAAACTCATGAGAGTTGTGTGCTCCTGCATGTCCATATCCAGAATGCACAATCCGCAAATGGCCCCTGCTTGATCATCCACTCCCGGGATTGCGTCCCTTCTGTGAATGACCTGGACCGAACAGGTCAGCCACTGCTTGGAGGAAAGATAGATCCTTACCTCAGGAATAATCAGTCCGGCAAACAGAGACGGGTTCTCGGGATTTTCTTCCACGGCAAGACCGACACCCGAGATATCTGTTGTCTTTAAGAGCAGACTCTTCCTGGTCAGGGGATGCCTGAAGGCTATGTCCGGAGAAGGAACCAGGGCGGTTCTGGAGCTTCGATATTTCCTGGGTTTGAATCTTTGTATCTCTTTTTGTACAGGCTCGAGCGCGAAACGTTTGACCTCGGAGCTTCGGTCCTGGCCAAGTATTATGCATTCCCCTGAAAAATATGTACATTTAAGATCCTTGAGCACCAGGTGGACTGTATTTGAGGAATGAATCCACTTGAAGGACTGCGGCGGTTCCACCTGAAGGCAGACCTGAAAACGGTTCCGGGAAAAGGATTCCAGCCAGCCATGAAAAACGGCACTGTTTTGATAGACCAGGACCTCGATCTCCTCACAAGGCTGTTCCTGTTCTTTCGAGACGAGTTCCCGGCACTGCTCGGATAGTTCCAGTACGACTCCCCGGGCATCGATCTCAATCAACCTGGCATTGGCGGTTATTGATCGTCCCCCTTTCTCCTCGAAAGACAATGCTTCAAGCTCATATTTCCGCAAATCGTATTTCGAGGCTGAATCAGAAGACCAAAAACAGCGAAGCCTTCGGTGGGAGCAGGGATCTGCCCTGGCTTCAAGAGTCAGAATCCGATCAAAATTTCGATGCCTGAAATGCAGACAAAATGTTTTATTCTCAAAATGCAAGTAATTCAGTTTATTCTGAAGGAACTCCCGGCTCCTGTTCCACTGATTCTCCTGCTCCCAGGGATCATATTCAGGCAGGACCGTCAATTCTTCAAAGTTGTCTTTTTTCATAGATTCCAGGGTAAAACAATAAATCCAGAACTCTTTCCCAAAACGCTGCCGCGAAGTCTGAACCCGATCCATCCGCTTGCAAAAACTTCAGATCATGTACTGTTTTTTTCCAACATAATCAAACCGGACATTTCCGGCCGGCGACAAGCTGAACCCCGAAGGGCAGGAAATGATTACTGGTGTCTGCACAACGCCAAATCTATATTTTGCAAAAATAATGCCAACAAATTCAAACACAGATATTAACTCGTTTTAACAAATGCTTAACAACAATCAGAAATTCCAGCCAAGGCCGCTTCCCCGGAACCAGACAGGATTTGTCTGGAAAAATAAGACAGAAAATCTACTAACTATTTGAAAATCATGAATTCGAAAAAATATATTTGATTCTGGAAAAATCAGACAATTGTCTGGAAAAAGCAGACTCACTTTCCGGCAAAAGTTTACTGCTTCAAGCCGAAAGAAACAGAAACAAGCCTGATTCCATTTTCGAGCCAGTTAAACATACCAAACAAAGCCGAGGCTTACTTGATTGAATTACCTTTATAATCCTGAAGTGAAGATTTTTCCCGGCTCGATTCAAAACAAGACTTGCCAAAAAACAAAAAGTGGTATATATAATTAAATTGTTCTTCTTTTATAGGAAGATTATTCTCAATAAAGACATTATATTAAGTGGATATAGAAGACACCTCCTTGAGGAGTGTTGGAGGGCGAGGCTCGATGACCAATCTTGATGACACAAGACTGCAAAAGATAACGAAAGAGTTTCTTGAAGAGAACATACCAGAGTATATCCTGGAAAAATCCAAAGACCTGATCAACTCCAACGGGGTTCACAATCTAAAAATCACAAGACACGATGATTCCCTGGACTTAAACGGCCGGATCCAAAGCGATGACTTTCAGGTCTACAATCCCGAGGTCAGCCTGAATCTCAATGAAGGCTCCACCAATTTCATCTGCAACTGCCCCGACTCCTTTACCGGCATCTGTCCGCACGTGGGGGCCGCCCTTGTTGAATTCATGCACACCCTCGACCAGAACCAGTCCGAGGCTGAATTGGCTCCAAAAACGGACTGGAGGCAGACCTTCCGGCCTTTTTTCACCTCCGCCCCGGAGCCGGAAGCCGGCAACAACTATCTGATCTTCCGCTTCTATCCCGAACCGGAAAGGCTTCAGGTTGCCCTCTTCAGGGCCAGGCAGAACAAGTCCGGGCTGTCCAAGGTCCAGAACCAGATCACCCTGAACCACCTCATCGAACATCCGGAGTGGTGTGAAACATCGCCGGTACTTCCGGACATAGCCCAGCAGATCGGTCATTATCTGGACTATTACGGCCACAGGGTGGAGATACCGCCGGGACTGCTCAACTGGTTCCTGAGTACGGTCAAGGACGAGCCCTACCTTTTCTGGGAGGACACCGAACAGCCCGTGGGCGTGGAAACCCAGAACATCCGTTTGGGGCTCAAACCAAATATCTCCGAGCAGGGTCTCAGCTTCGACATTCTGCTCAGTCAGGAAGACAAGGCGCCGTTTTCCATTTCCGAACAAGAGGTCTACTTCTTTGGCAGGCTGCCCTTGTGGGTCTTGTGGCAGAAAAAATTCTACCCTGTCTTTTCCAACCTGGACAGCCGGCTGGTTCAAAAACTCGTGTATTCACCGCCCTTGATTCCCAAATCCGACCTCTCGGAATTCCTGGATCGGGTCTGGACCAAGATCCCCTCTTCCAACCTCTATGGCCAGGATGAGTTCCTGGAACTGATGCGGCCCATATTCGTCCAGGCCGAGTTCAATCCGAAACTGTTCTTGAACGAGGAAGGCAGCCTGCTGACCATCGAAATCCAGAACGTATACGAGACCGAGCACGGAGAAGTGACCCTGGATGGCCCCAACCCCGACTATCAAACCGGTAGCTACCAGTTCGAGAACAAATCCTTCCTGATCCGCCGGGATCAAGACAGGGAAAAAGAGCTTCTGAACAAGCTGACGGAAATGCGCTTTCAATCCCGCAACAACTCGGTCTGGTTTGTCGAGCCTGAAGAAGCCATCAACTTTCTTTTGGACAACTACCCGTCACTGGTTGAGCAATACAGAGTCTTCGGTGAACAGTCGCTGTCCAAGTACAGGGTCCGGCACTCAATGCCCAAAGTGGTGGCCGCAGTTGAAAAAGACGAAGAAAACACCGACTGGTTCGACCTCAATGTCTCTGTAGAATACGACAACCAGAGGATTTCCATAGAAAAGATCTGGAAGGCCTGGACCCAGGGCAAACGCTATGTCCAGCTCAAAGACGGCTCCTACACCAGCCTCCCGGAATCCTGGCTGAAAAACATGGAGCACAAGCTCCGGGCCATGGGTATGGACACGGAAAAACCCTTGAAGAAGAAGTTCCAGAAATTTGAAGCCCCGGTTCTGGAAAATCTTCTCGAGGACATGCCCGAGGCCCGCACCGATTCCTTCTGGAACACCCTGAAGGAGAAAATTAACCATTTTGAACAGATAGAACAACTGCCAACCCCGGCCGGCCTGGAGGCCACCCTCAGGCCCTATCAGCTCCAGGGCATGAGCTACATGAATTTTCTGTATGAATACGGTTTCGGCGGGATACTGGCCGATGAAATGGGTCTCGGAAAGACCCTGCAGACCCTGGCCCTCCTTCAGCACCTGAAGAACCAGGGAAAAACAGGGCCCTCCCTGATCATTGTTCCCACCTCTGTCTTGCCGAACTGGCAACGGGAGGTGCAAAAATTCACCCCTGCCATGAAAAGCCTGATCATATACGGTTCAAAACGGGATCACCTTTTCAAGGAAATTCCTTCCTGCGACCTGGTGCTCACGACCTACGCCCTGCTCAGGCGTGATCTTGAAGACTTGAACAAATACGACTTCAGGGCCGTTTTTCTGGATGAAGCCCAGAACATCAAGAACCCGAACACCATAACCGCCCGCTCCGTGCGCAAGCTGAAAACCGGATTCAAGGTCTGCCTCTCTGGAACCCCCATAGAGAACAACCTTCTGGAGCTGTGGTCCCTGTTTGAATTCCTCATGCCCGGCTTCCTCGGATCGCAGAACGGCTTCCAGAAAGGATTTGTCAAGCCGATCAAGGACGGCGACCAGGAGAGCATGGAATACCTGCGGACCAGGGTCAAACCCTTTATCCTGCGAAGGACCAAGAACGAAGTAGCCAGAGACCTTCCCCCGAAGGTGGAAAATGTCTACTACTCGGCTCTCATTGAAGAACAGAAGGAACTGTACACCAGCCTGGCCAAAAAACTCAAGGAGCAGGTCCTGCAGAAGGTCGAGGAAGAAGGCATTGCCCAGAGCCAGATGTCCATCCTGGATGCCCTGCTCAAGCTAAGACAGATCTGCTGCCATCCCAGGCTGCTCAAGCTGGACATGCCCGGGGTCTCTTCCACCCTGCCCTCTGGAAAATTCGAGGCCTTCAAGGACCTGGTCACCGGCATCATGGATGACGGGCACAAGATCCTGGTGTTTTCCCAGTTCGTGAAGATGCTGCACATCATCCGCTCCTGGTTGAGCATGAACAAGATCCCCTTTTCCTACCTGGACGGTTCGAGTAAAGACCGGTTCGATCAGGTCGACGCATTCAACAATGACCCCGATATCCCCATATTCCTGATCTCACTCAAAGCCGGGGGAACGGGTCTGAACCTGACTTCTGCCGATTACGTCATCCATTATGACCCCTGGTGGAATCCGGCTGTTGAGAATCAGGCCACGGACAGGACCCATCGAATCGGGCAGACCAGAAAGGTCTTCTCCTATAAAATGATCACCGAAAACAGTGTGGAGGAAAAGATCCTCAAGCTTCAGGAAGAGAAAAAGGGTGTGGCCGATGCCATCATTCCCGGGCAGGACCAGTGGAAATCCCTGACCCGCAATGACCTGGAGTCGCTCTTCGAAATCTAAAATTTTTCAGGGTTAACCCTGAAAAATTTTAGATTATATTGAAAGAGGTTATTTATATCCAGTTATCTTCCCCGGACCTCAAAGTCCGGGGAAGATAACAGGATTCAGAAAGGGGCGTCGTCCATGGCGCTGGCTTCGGACGGAAAGAGCGGGCCCAGATTATCGCTCCCGTTTTCTTCCCCTTTGGAAGCGGAATCCTGGCTCCGGCCCTGTGCGCCTCTGTCCTCGCCCGTCTTTTCATAGGACTGTCCCGGCTGTCCGCCTCCCAGAAACACAACCCGCTGGGCCCTGATCTCCGTGGTGTATCTGTCCTGGCCCTGTTTATCCTGCCATTTCCTGGTCTGCAGCGAGCCTTCCACCAGCACCTGCCTGCCCTTGCTCATGTACTGGCAGACGGTTTCAGCCTGCCTGTTCCAGACAACGATCCGGTGCCATTCGGTTCGTTCCTGCCGGTTTCCCTCACGGTCGTTAAAGCTTTCATCAGTGGCCAAAGTAAAGTTGGTCATCGGGGTCCCGCTCTGCGTGTACTTCAACTCCGGGTCTATCCCGATGCGCCCCACCAGTAAAACCTTGTTGTAGCTGCCGGCCATACATGCCTCCTTGGTTTAGACAAATTCGAATATGGTTCACGGTTCCAGGTTCACGGTTTGAAGAGGAAGATATTCGGAAGGTACATTCTGGGTCATTCTAAAAGATCTCTTTTTTTCTTAACCGTGAACTGTGAACCGTGAACCTGGAACCTTTGGGTTGCGGGCGAAGCCCGCTTTAGGGCGTACATACCAGAACCTGGCCTAAAATGAAACTCCGGTTTACACGTTCTCTAACAGATTTCAATGAAGGCAGGTACAAAAGCCCAATTTACGCCAACTTCCGGTGTACTTGAAATTTTGACATTACGCAACGATGGAGGTATACCAGCGGCTGGCATGAATCGCATTTTGCAATCTCCAGGCGATGAAAAAAGTTTCGAATGAAAGACATCGATTCCGATCTGCTGAAGACAGTCAAAGAGCGCCTGCCCCTGGAATTTTTGCCTGAAACCGCAGTTGTCCTCGGCACTGGGCTCGGACACTGGGTGGACGGTCTGGACAGTTTGAGCGCGGTTCCCTACTTCGAACTCCCCGGTTTTCCGGAATCAACAGTTGAAAGCCATAAGGGACGGCTTATCCACGGCTGGGTCGGTTCCCTTCCTGTCCTTGCGCTCCAGGGCAGATTTCATCTCTACGAAGGCTATACCGCAGAAGAGATCTCCATGGGAATCAGGCTGCTGGCCAGATTGGGCATCAGCAACGTCATCTTCACCAATGCGGCCGGGTCCGTCAATCCCCTGTTTCAAACAGGCAGCATCATGGTCATTGCGGACCATATCAACCACACCGGGCAAAACCCGCTTTTAGGCAAGAACATCGACCACTGGGGCCCCAGGTTTCCGGACATGAGCCGGACCTATGACCTCTCCCTGCAAAAGAGCGCCCTGGAAACAGGAGCAGAGCTCGGCATCCGCCTGGAGCAGGGGGTCTACCTGGCGGTCCTCGGGCCAAGCCTGGAAACCCCCGCGGAAACCAGGGCCTACAAAATGTGGGGAGCCGACGCCATCGGCATGTCCACGGTCCTGGAGGTCATCACCGCCAAGCACATGGGCTTGAAAATTCTCGGACTATCCTGCCTGACCAATCAGAACCTCCCGGACTGCATGGCCGAAACCACGCTTCAGGAAATCATTTGCCAGGCAGAAAAAACCGGCCGGGATCTGAGCCGCCTGTTGACGGCGCTTATTCCCAAAATTCAGGCACGCTGACTCACCAGCCGCATCCTGCACTCTTTTCTTTTTTTAACCGTGAACCATGAAGCCTGAACCCGGAACCATGTTCCGGTTTTTCCTTGACTTTACGGCCTTCTTGCTTCATTTTTTTATTTTTTAAAAACGGGCGAATATTACAAGAAAAGGATCGACCAGGCCATGACTGACTATAAGAGCACCCTGAATCTCCCGAAAACGTCATTTCCCATGCGGGCCAAGCTGCCCAAAAACGAACCCGGGATTATTGACTTCTGGGAAAAAAATAACGCCTACGCCCAGATGATCCAACGCAATTCTCCGGACAAATCCTTTGTGCTCCACGACGGGCCCCCTTATGCCAATGGGCATATCCATCTGGGTACGGCCATGAACAAGATTCTCAAGGACATCATCGTCAAATCCCGCAACCTGATGGGCTACAGGGCTGAATATGTCCCTGGCTGGGATTGCCATGGGCTGCCCATCGAACTCAAGGTGGAGCAGGAGATGGAAAGCAGGAAGAAAAACCTGTCCACCCTTGAAATCCGGAAAAATTGCCGCGAATACGCCCTCAAGTACCTGGATATCCAGCGCGGTGAATTCAAGAGATTAGGCGTTCTGGGGCAATGGGACAACCCGTACTTGACCATGCACCCGGCCTATGAAGCGGCTACAGCCGGTGAACTCTGTTCATTCATGGAGAAGGGCTCGGTTCTGCGGAGCAAAAAGCCGATCCACTGGTGCCCTTCCTGTGAAACAGCCCTGGCTGAGGCTGAAGTCGAATACGCAGACAAGACCTCGCCCTCTATCTATGTCCGCTTTCAGATCAAGGACCACAAAATATCGGAGCTGGTTCCCGAGACCAAAAACCATCGGGTCTTTCTGGTCATCTGGACCACGACCCCCTGGACAGTGCCCAACAACCTGGCCGTGGCCCTTCATCCTGATTTCGACTACGTCCTGGTCGAAGTCGAGGGCCGGGTCTACCTCCTGGCGGAAAAACTCTGGAAGCAGTGCGCAGAAACATTCCAATGGTCCAAGCCCACGGTCATGGCCACTGTTTCCGGCCGGGACCTGGAAGGTATTCAAGGCGAGCACCCTCTCTACTCTCGACCCTCGCCCATTGTCCTGGCCGACTACGTCACCCTGGAGTCGGGCACCGGCTGCGTTCACACCGCGCCGGGCCACGGCCAGGAGGACTATGAAACCGGCCTGAAATACGGACTCGAGATTTACGCCCCGCTGGACGACCAGGGACGCTACCTTTCCAGCGTGGAATTTTTCAGCAAAAAAAACGTCTTCGAAGCCAACCCCTTGATAATCGAAAAGCTTCGGGAATTCGGAGCCCTCATGGCCGAGGAGAAACTGAGCCATTCCTACCCCCACTGCTGGCGCTGCAAGAAACCGGTCATCTTCAGGGCCACCACCCAGTGGTTCATCTCCATGGAAAAAAACGGCTTACGGGACAAGGCCTTGCGGGCCATCGCGGAGCAGGTCAGATGGATTCCGGCCTGGGGCAGCCAGCGGATCGGAAACATGATCGCCAACCGTCCGGACTGGTGCATCTCCAGACAAAGGTCCTGGGGCGTGCCGATCATCGCCCTGATCTGTCAGGACTGCGGGCAGGCCTTTTTCGAACCGGACTGGGTGAAAACGATCGTCGAGCGCTTTGCCGGACATGAAAACGGGGCCGATTACTGGTTTGAAGCCTCCCTTCAGGAAATCGTGCCCCAGGGACTTGTCTGCAGCCACTGCCGGGGCAAAAACTGGCAAAGGGAGACCGATATTCTGGATGTCTGGTTTGATTCCGGCACAAGCTATGCCGCGGTTCTGGAACAGCGGAAAGAGTGCAGCTTTCCGGCCGACATGTATTTAGAAGGCTCAGACCAGCACCGGGGCTGGTTCCACAGCTCCCTCCTGGCCTCCACAGGCACCAGGGGGCGGGCTCCCTACCGGACGGTCCTGACCCATGGCTTCGTGGTGGACGGCCAGGGGAAGAAGATGTCCAAATCCATCGGGAACGTCGTCGCCCCAAAGGACATCATCGACAAATACGGGGCCGAGATCCTGAGGATGTGGGTGGCCTCTGAGAATTACCAGGAAGACTTGCGGATATCCGAAGCAATCCTCAAGCAGCTTGTGGATAACTACCGCCGCATCCGGAATACCTGCCGCTTTCTCCTGGGGAACATCAATGACTTCGATCCAAAGACCCAGTCCGTTTCCCAGGAGGACATGCTTCCTCTGGACCGCTATGTCCTGGATCTGATCAGGCAAAAACACGAGGCCATTGCCACCTATTACGAAAACTACGATCTGCACAAGGTCTTCCATACCCTGCACAACCTGTGCGTCAACGAATTGAGCGCCTTTTACCTGGACATCCTGAAGGACAGGCTCTACGTGTCAGCGGCAAACAGTCTGGACAGGCGCTCGGCTCAAACCGCCCTGAATCGGATCCTTTTGCTGCTGATCAAGGATATGTCGCCGATTTTGAGTTTCACCGCGGAAGAGGTCTTCCAGAACCTGCCGGAAGGCATCCGCGGTGGGGCCAAGACCATCCTGGCCTTTGAGCCGCCGCTTTTGAGCAGAAATTTGATCAGCAGCCAGGAAAAAAAACTCTGGGATTTCCTGTTGCAGGTCAGATCCGAGGTGACCAGGGCCATTGAACCCTTGCGGAAACAAGGGACAATCGGCCATTCCCTCGATGTGCTTTTGACCTTGAGCGGAGACCGGGAAACCATGGACAGACTGGCCAAGGTCCAGGATTATTTACGGGATTTCTTTATTGTTTCCCAGCTCGAACTGGCCCCTGCCGGCACAGACATAGAGGAGGCCTATCGAAGTGAAGAAATTCCCGGACTGCAGATCAAGATATCCAGGGCCAAAGGCGAGAAGTGTTCCAGGTGCTGGACCTTAAGCCCGGACCTCGGCCGGGATCCTGATCATCCGGAGATCTGCCCCAGATGCAGCCGGACGCTCGGCCTCCAGCATTGAGGCATTTGTCAAAAAAGATGTTTTAAATTTTAGAAGACAGCAAAGAACTCTGATATTAAAAGAGCATAGCATGACCCCAGACAAGGATTCCAGGAATGTCCCCAAATCAGCTTGGCTTATCGCCTTCGGAATCCTCCTTCTCGACCAGTTCGTCAAAGAACTCATCAGGGCTTTTATTCCGGAATGGGGCCGGGAAACAGTAATCAAGGGTTTCTTCAACATAGTCCATGTCCTGAACAAAGGGGCCGCCTTTGGAATGTTCAACTCCCGTGGATCTGCCTGGCAGCCCGTCTTCTTCATCGCGGTGACCTGCCTGGCGGTGATCGTCATCTATTTCCTCTTGCGTCAGGCTGAGCAGAAAAGACCGCTCTACATCTTTGCTCTCAGCTCCATTCTGGGCGGCGCCCTGGGCAATCTGACCGACAGGCTCAGACAGGGCGTAGTCATAGATTACCTTGATTTTTATCTCGGCCGGTTCCACTGGCCGGCCTTTAATATTGCGGATATGGCCATCACCATCGGGGCTTTCTGTCTGCTGGTCGATTTTTACAAGAGAGAAAGCAATGCATCCGATACTCGTTGACCTCGGCCCACTGACTGTTTACAGCTATGGTTTTTTCATAGCAGCCGCCATTCTTCTGGGTATGGGGCTGGCCATGCATGAGGCCAGGCAGAAGAATCTCAACCCCAGACTAGTTTTGGATTTGGGCTTTTACCTGATCCTGGGGGCCATCATCGGCTCCAGATTACTGTACGTTCTTATACATCCGGTCTATTACTTCAACCACCCCCTGGAGATCGTTCAGTTCTGGAAGGGCGGTCTGGTTTTTATCGGTGGAGCCATCGTCGCCGTCATTGTTGCCTGGATCTATCTCAAGCAAAAAGAAGAGCCCTTCCTGGACTGGCTCGATTCATTCGCTCCGGGCGCAGCCGCCGGGCAGGCCCTGGGCAGAATCGGCTGCCTCATGGCCGGATGCTGTTACGGTAAACCGACTGCCCTGCCCTGGGCTGTAGCCTTCAAGATGCCGAACTCCTTAGCCCCTCTCCATCTTCCCCTTCACCCGACACAAATCTATCACTCCCTGGCCGGCCTGGTCACGTTTGTCATCCTGGCTCTGGCCAAGCGAAAGGATCTGAGATCCGGACAACTTTTCGCCCTGTTCCTTGTTCTGTACTCCGTCTTTCGATTCGTGATAGAATTTTTCCGGGGCGATTACCGGGGATACCTGGGCTTTCTCAGCACGACCCAATGGATAACCATCATTGTTTTTATCATTGGCGTGGGCCTCATCCTAAAACTAAGGAGTCAATGAGTGACCGGTTTTTCTATACAGACATTGATATTCATAGGCATTCTGCTCTTGATCCCTATTCTGCCTAATCTCTGGGCCATCTGGCATATCTTTCACTGTAATTTCGAGACAGCCGCTGAAAAGATGGGCTGGCTCTTCGCTGCCATGTTCCTGCCGGTCCTGGGCGGGATCGTCTATCTCTTCTGGGGACGAAAAAAGGGGACAAGGATTACGTAAGTCAAGGCCCTATCGGGAGGCAGGTTCTACTAGAAAATTTTTTTTGGAGGATTGAATATGAAACATTACCTTCTCGTACCGGTCATTTTCCTCTTTGCTGCGGGTTGTGCGGTTCCGCCGGAGCAACAGAACCGCCTCCAAAACCAGGTCTTTTCGGTCAAACAGGTGCAGAAGAAACAGGACCAGACCCTGCGGGAAACCCAAAAGAGACTGGCCGAGCTGGAAAAGAAGCTGCAGGAGATGGACAGGGAATCGACCCGGACGGTCAGTCAAAAGAGCGAATCCGTGCGCTCCCGGCAGGCGGATATCTCCAGCAGGCTCGAATCGATGCGCATCAAGCTGGCCACTCTTGCGGGAACCCAGGAGGGACTGCAGCGTTCTCTGGAAGATGTCTCCCAAACGAAACAAAAACATTCCGAACAACTCTCGGCCATCGAACAGAGACTGACCGGACTGGAGCAGGACCTCCAGCAGGTGATCAGCCAGATGGGAATCGAGACCGGGCAAAAGGCCGGAGAATCAGAAGGGAAAACAACCTCGGCTGATCGGGAAGAGGCTGATCAACCTGAAGAAATCACTCCTGATTTTCTCTATGAAAAGGCCCTGCAGGCCTTTAACAACCGGGAATACAAAGAGGCCCGGAACCTCTGGGCGGACATGATCCAAAGCTTTCCCGAACACGAGCTGGTACCCAATGCCTATTTCTGGCAGGGTGAAGCCTACTATCAGCTCCAGGATTTTGCCAACGCCGCCCTGAAATACAACGAAGTCATCGAGAATTACGATGAACACAACAAGTATCCGGCCGCACTGCTCAAACAGGGGCTGTCCTACTATGCCCTGAACAAGAACAGGGCCGGACGCCTCAGGCTGGAGCAGCTCATTCAGGAATTCCCCGACCGGGCCGAGGCCAAGAGGGCCCGGATATTTCTGGACAACAGATAGTTTTCATCCGGGAAGCTCGAGCTTCCCGGATGAAAACTATCTCACATCAGATTTCCGCACTGCGAGCTTCACCTTTCAGCGCTTCGTGAATCTGCTCCGCCTTTCTGGGACCGATCCCCGGAACCTTTTTCAAATCCTCAGGCGATGCCTGGTACAACTTTTCAGGGGATTCGAAGCAGGACCTCAACAGCTCGGCTGTCTTGGGACCGACCCCGGGGAGTTCCTCGAAAGATCCCTGTACTGTCTTTTTCTTGCGGATGTTCTTCTGGCGGCTCAGCACAAACCGATGGCTATGGTCGCGTATATTCTGGAAAAACAAAAGCTCATCCCCCCCCGGCTTCAAGGGCAGAGGATTTTTCCTGTTCGGCCTGTAAATCCGGTCTTCTCCACCCTGGTCTCTGCTTCTCCCGGCTTTGGCAATAGCCGCCAGATCCCAGCTCAACCCGCCGGTAAACCGTTCCCCGGCAACCGCCTCCCCTGCGGGCCTTTCCGCTTCAGGAAGGCTGTGTCTTTGCAGAGCCTTTTGAACCGCAGCCAACTGCCCCTTTCCCCCGTCAATCAGGACCAGGTCGGGCCAGGGAGGTCCCGAGGCTATCCTTCTCGGCACCCAGGCCGCAAGAGCCGCATAATCATCGAAGCTTCCCTCCAGCTCGGGAAAACGGTAAATCCGATAGGCCTCCCTGAAGGGGCGGCCCTCTTCGAATACCACCTGGCCGACCATGGTTCCTTGCCCTGATAAGTGGGAGACGTCCACGGCCTCTATCCTGCGCGGGGGGACTTGAAGGCCCAGAACCTCTGCCAGACGGTCAGGAGTCGGGACGTCACTGCTTTTGGCGATAACCTGCCATGCATTGTTTTCAGCCATCGCGATCAATTTCTTCTCGGTCCGGGTCCTGGCGGCAACCACTCTGGTCCTTCGGCCGCTGCGCTCGGACAGGATCTCGGCAACTGTTTCGTCCACGAGTTTTACGGGCAGGACCAACCGCCCGGGTATTATCCTTTCTTTGGAGTAAAACTGCAGGAGAAAGCTCCGTATCAACTCCTCGTAATCCGGCTTCTGCCCCCAGAAGAAGGACCGGCTTCCCAGAACCTTGCCTTGACGGATAAAGAGGAGCCCCAGGGCAAAACCCTGCTCCGTCTCCACATACCCTAAAAGATCAAACGTCCCTCCCTGGGGCTGGACCACGTGCTGCTGCTCCACCGTCCTGTTCACGGCCCTGATCTGATCCCTGAATTCAGCGGCCTTTTCAAACCTGAGCTCCTGCGCCGCAGCCTGCATCTCCTGCTTGAGCCTCAGGATCAACTCCTTGGACCGGCCCGAGAGGAAGAGTTCCAGTTTTTCAACCTGCTTCGAATACTCCTCTTTGGAAACCGGCAGGACACAGGGGGCCGGGCAACGTCGCATCTGGTGCTGCAAACAGGGCCTGGTCCGATTTTTAAAGGCAGTTTCTCTACATTTCCGCAGGGCAAAAATACGGTTCGCGACCCGCAGGGTTTCCCTGGCGGCCTGAGCCGAAGGAAAAGGGCCATAATAGACCGAACCGTCCCTTGTCACCTTCCTGGTCAAGCACAACCTGGGAAAATCGGATGATTTATCCAGTTTAAAGAGGATATAGCTTTTGTCGTCTCTGAGGATGATGTTGTAACGGGGTCGATGCTTCTTGATGAGACTGTTTTCCAAAAGCAGGGCTTCTTTTTCCGAACCCGTGCACAGATAATCCACCTTCTTGACCTGGGCCATGAGACATTGCGTCTTGGGCTCCAACTGCTGAAGCGGCCTGAAGTAGGAGCCAACCCTTTTTCTGAGATTCTTGGCCTTCCCCACATAAATGATTCTCCCCCGGCCGTCCTTCATGAGATAGGTCCCCGGACAATCGGGAAAATCACGCGGCGCCACAATATGTTTTACAAACGGCATGTCAGTTCAGAACTCGTATTATTACAGTCATCATAAGAGATAGGCTTTACCTCCAAAATCTTGGCGTTTGATGCCTCTTGCTTCGCTAGCCTTGCAATTTAATCCTGCCGTACTCAAGTTAAATTTGTATTAAGGCCAACTTCTTGTATAAATATTTTCAGGTTCCATCCGAAAAAGAAATAAGAGGATTACAAGCCATGGAAAACAGACGGAACTACTACCGGATACTGGAAGTGCAGCCCGATGCTCCCTTTGAGGCCATCAAGCACAATTACAGGCTCCTGCTTCATAAGCTGCGCATGCATCCGGACTTGGGGGGAGAACAGAGGGATGCCGCCCTGATCAATATGGCCTTCGATACCTTGCGGCATCCTGAAAAGCGGGCCGCCTACGACCGGATGCTCTTGAAACAGTACAGCCTGGTCGCCCTCTCCCAAGGGCACTTGAGGCGCGGCAAATTCTTCCCCGGACAGCGAAAAGTCTCTGCAGCACCGGCCAGCGGAAAAAATCAGCGAAATTATTATCGCCTCCTGCAAGTACAGCCTGACGCCCACCCCGCCGTCATCAGAGAACGGTACCTGGCCCTTTTAAAGGCTGACGAACATCCCGGCGATCTGCTCCACGAAGCCTACATCATCCTGAACAATGCCCGGAAACGGATGGAATACGATCGGCTCCTGAAACGATACGGGCACAGCAAGGCAGTGGAAAAAATGCAGATCAGAAGCGATCCTCATGTTTTCGACAACCCGCCCCTGACCTGCACCTTGCCGCCGGCTGATCAGCCGTATTCTCCTCTTGATATCAAAGCAGGGGAATACCGGTCAAACAGGGCCGGCAATCAACCTCTTATAACCGAATATTGCCTCTTCTGCAAAACCCCTCACGCCGCCTCCCCCGGGATGGACCCCGGAAAACTGTGTCCGGTCTGCTCCAGCCCCCTTTTTTCTTCGGAAGATGACAGAATCAACACCTCAATACGTTCCCTCGACCGGATACAACAAAATGGAAGCATCATGTTCTATATCTTTTGGCCCGGTCGCGGGCTGTTGGGACGCCTTGCCGATATTTCCCCCAGAGGACTCCGGTTCAGGACCCCTTTCGGCCTTGATATCGGTCAGATCATCAAAATCGACGCGGAAAAATTCAAGGCCGTCGCCGAAGTGGTGCACAGTCGAAGCCTGGACAACCAGACCGACAACGGCGTCCGTTTCAGAACCATTGCCTTCAACTCGGTCAGGGGAAATTTTCTCAGGACTTTTGCCTAGAAATACCAGGTCAGCCAGGCAAATGCAGCATTCGGTTCCTGGAAACGCACCACGCCCGAGGAAGTCGCCAGATCGAAGCCGCCGAATTCGCTCCCGCTGTCGCCAAAGTAGAGATTGGCCCCAACGATCACTTCCAGGTCGGCCGTCGGATCCCAGGTCAATTTCGGCTGCAGCAGACCGGAACCATCCCCAATATTCAGTATCAGGTTTGTCCCGGCCATGAGCAGGGGATGGAGCTCCACCTCCATTCCCAGGGCCAGATAGGCCCTGGAGAGCACGAAGAGCTCACCTCTTTCGATACGGGCAATGAGTTCGGGTTCTGCAAGCACCGTTTCCGGCTCCTCTACCCCGAGGCCGTGATAGTAGGCCTCGAGAAAACCATAGAAGTTTTTTTCCATCCAAACCCAGGACCTGTCGATATTGGCCACCAGGCTCAAGTATCCCGAACTTTGTTCCGGATCTGTCCAGGTCGCGTCCAGTCTCCAGGCGGCGCTTTCAAGAGAGCCTCTGGCCCCGAATCCGAACACCAGGTCCTGGAAATGGTCCGCCACCAGGATATCGAACTCACAATCAGCCGCAAAGAAGTGGAACTTCCCGGCCAGAGAGGACTCGTTCCAGCTCAGGTTGCGGGTTTGCCGGTTTCTCCTGGGCACATAGAGTACATCGAGCTCTGCCGCGTTTCCCAGGGGCAAAAGCAGAGCGGCCATGTCCTGGCCTGTCTTGTAATCCTTGATGATGGCCGAGGGGGAAAAGGGGTTGAAGAGATCGAAGGGATGAAAAACAATTCCGTTGCCCCAGGTCAGGGCCTGGCGGCCCAGGTTCAGGGTACCCCAGTCCTTGAACAGGGAAAACTTCAGTCTGTCCAGGCGATGCCGGGCCAGGACATCATCCTGACCATAAAACGTCTGGCTGAGATCGAACAGACTGGTCCGATCCTCCTCCGCAAACCCCGGCAGCAACCCATCCATATCCAGGGCAGAGGGCGGCCTGTGCCGGCCTTGGCTCTGTTCCAGCATATCTCCATAAAACGCATTGACCAGGTAATGAGTGGTCAGCTTCTGGTCCCTGCCGAAATAGAGCGTATTCTTCAGCCTGAGTTCGCTGCTGCCGTCGACAAGGGTACTGCTGGACCCGACAGGATTGAAATGTGAACCGCTCTCTGCTCTGGAGAGAACGGCCGAAGTCCGAAGATGGCCCGACCATTCCCCTGAAATCGTGTCGGTTAAGCCTGATGCTCTTTCGGCACCCTCAGCTTTTCGTCCGGCCCCGAATGCCGGCAAAATGAACACCAGCAGCAAGCCGATCCAAACGATCGATCCCGGACGTAACTGAACCGGGAAAGCAGGGCCGGTTGACTTACTTGCTCCGGTCATCGGCGATCCTTCCGTCCCGCAGGCTGACCACCCGCCTGGCCATGTCCTTGACCAGTCTGTCATGCGTGGAAAAGATGAAGGTCACCTTGTGCTTGGCATTCATGCGGGACATGATGCCAAGCAGTCCCTCGCCGGTCTTGGAGTCCAGGTTGGCGGTCGGCTCGTCCGCCAGAACGATGGAAGGCTGCGTCACGATGGCCCGGGCCACCGCCACACGCTGCTGCTGACCTCCGGAGAGTTCGGCCGGCCGACGGTCAAACAATCCGTCGAGATCGACTTCATGAAGGATGGCAGCCGCACGCTCCTGTCTCGTCATTTTCGGAACACCCTGCAGGAGCATGACATACTCCACGTTTTCGATCGCCGAAAGGACTGGAATGAGGTTATAGGCCTGAAAGACGAAACCGATCCTGTACAAGCGCAGATCTGCCATTTTGGCTGGGGATAGATGGCTGTAGTCCTGGCCGCCGACCAGTATCCGGCCGGTATCCGGGGTGTCCAGCCCTCCGATGAGATTCAACAGAGTGGTCTTGCCTGAGCCGGACGGCCCGGACAAAGCGATGAATCCCCCCTCTTCCACACGCAGATCAATATCCTGAAGGGCCTGGACCTTGATCTTCCCCTGCCGGTAGTGCTTGCTCAGCCCTGAACACTCGACAATGGCCTCAGACATGAACCAAAGCCTCCACTGGTTTGAATCTGGCCGCCTTCACGGCCGGATAGAGACTGACCGCCAGCCCCAGTCCCAGGACCACCGCATTGGCGGTGACCACATCCTGGAGCCAGAGAGAGGGATGGATGACCCTGGACATGTTGGCAAACTCGGCCCCTTGTGCAAAACCGGAAAGATCGATACCGAGATCGGCCAGGAGCAGACAACTGGCCAGGCCAAGGACGTCACCAGCAGCCAGACCCAACCCCAGGACAAAAAACGACTCGACCAGGACGGTCTTCACGATCCTTTTGGGCCGCATCCCCAGGGCCTTAAGCAGACCGAACTCCCGCATCCTTTCAAACACTGCCATGAGGGTGGTATTGATTATGCCGAAGCCCATGGCCACAAAAATAACGACAAACCAGATCAGGACGAAGCCGTTGTACAAATCGAGATACACGTCAAGCAGGGGGAGGCTCTCTCTCCAGGTCCGAACGCTGTAACTCTCTCCCCGGAGTCCTGCCTCGATCCTCTTGGCCACCTGCGGGGCCATATCGTGGTTTTCAAGAAGGACGACTCCTTCTGAAACCCTTGAGCCCAGCCCCAGCATCTGCTGGGCCTGTCTCTTGACGATAAAGACATAGCGTTTCTCCGTACTCTCCATTTCCGCATCAAAGATGCCCCGGATGCGATAGGCCCCGGAGGCGATGCCCCCGTTTGCATCCCGGGACATCAGGATCAATTTCCGCCCGAGCCCGGTCTGAAAACGTTCGGCCAGAGCGCGTCCAATGATAATTGCCCGCTGGTCGTCGTTCTGGAAGTAATTCCCCTTCCATATGCTCCCCGCAAGAAAGGAGACCTCCTTTTCCTGTTCCGGGTCAATACCCACCAGACTGACCCCCATGGTATGCCGGGCATTGCTGACGACGGCATTGACCCGGACTCGAAAGGCATAACGGCTGTCCTCGGGCAGTACCTCGGCAAAGACCCCTTTCACCTTCCGCGGATGGGTCAGGCTGTTCTGAACAGAGGGATCAAAAGGGTATTGGCTGTCCTGGACCTGGATATCTCCGGTCAGGGCAGAAATCCCGTTCTCGATCATCCCTTCGATAATGCCCCGCATCAGGGCCGAGAGGAAGATCATGCTCCAGACCCCGAGAATAACGGCACAGAGGATAACAGCAGTCCGCCTCGAGTTTCTCCAGATGTTTCTCCAGGCGAGTTGAATATCCATATTGACGCTCAACAATAATTGATCGGGTACTTATGTGAAAATGTGGTTATCAAGACTTTACGCTGTGATCATCAGCGCAATTTTTGTTTCACGTCAATATCTATTTTCAAGATATTGAGAAAAAAGGGCTCCTTGCCTTCTACTTTACGGCCAGGACGCCCGGCCTGAGTTTTCTAACTTTCAGAGCCGGATAGAGGGCGGTGATCATGGTGATTCCAAGCACCAGAAGCGGTCCGAGACCGGCTGAAAGAAGCGAAAGCTGCGGGTAGATCCGACCGGAAATCCCGAACTGCTGAAGCAGTTCCTCTGTGCCGCCCAGTCTGATGCCATGGCTTTGAAAAAACATGGTCACGAGACAACCGGCCATGATCCCTGAAGAAACTCCGATCAGTGCCAAAAACACCGACTCGGTCAAGACCAAGCGGCTGATTCGCCCGGGTTTGACACCGATGGCCAGCATGACTCCGAATTCTCTAAAACGTTCAAAAACAGCCATGAGGAATGTGTTCATGATGCTGAAAGCCACAACCAGGATCAAAATGAGATAAAAAATAGCCCCGCTGATCAGATCGAGGCTTATGGCCTGCTTCAGCCCGGGCTGAAGCTCATCCCAGGTCAGAACCTGCAGTTTTGCACTCTCCAGGTCCTTAGGCAGCTCCCTCTCCAGAGCAGCTTCCAGACCGGAAACCTGACCCAGGCTGCGGGCCAGGATCACTATCCGGTGCACCGCCCGCCCCATGGAAAAGACATCCTGAAAGACCTGCAGGGGGATATGGACGACACTGCGATCAAATTCGTCCATACCCGAGGAGTAGATACCGCTCACCCTGAGGACGGTGGCCCCGATGGAGCCGTCCCTGCCCTGTCCGAGCAGCGTCAGCTCGTCTCCGGGTTCGATCTGGAGGTTCCTGGCCAGCAGCCTGCCCACCAGAACCGGGGCCAGGCCGTCATTGTCATTTTGCGGGTCAAAGTACCGGCCTGTTGTTATCAGAGATTCCAGGCTGGAAACCCTGAACTCCTGCTCCGGGTCCACGCCAACCACCAAGGCCCCGTAGGACCGCCTCTCCGAAGAAACCAGGGCATGGGTCTCGGCCCGGAACGAATAGGCCGCTATCTGATGCAGGGTGTCCAGCAGGGAGGAGATTCTCTCCGGTTTTGCAATGGCCTTGCGTATCCCGGGATCTTCCTGGTACCCCTCGGCCTGGATCTGGAGATGACCGGTGTGGATCTTGACCGAGGAATCGATCATGGTGGCATAGCTCCCGAACTGAAAAGAGAGCATGAAGACCAGGAGCAGACAGGCAAAACCCACAGCCAGGATTGTGAGCAGGGTTCGCCGCGGATTACGCCAGATATTGCGCCAGGCCATCTTGATATCGATCAAAAACACTGCTACTCTCTTCACGAAAAAAAGATTCAGTCTCGAAGGCCATCATCTCCTGGCCGGACTCTTCAATCTGCGCAGGGTGAAAAAGCGATCCGGCAGGTCCTCCAGAAATTCGACACGGTGATGAACGAGCCGGGTGTAGGCGTCTTTGGCCTCTGATTTTTTCATGATCCAGACTTTGGGAAACAATCGGCCATCCATGATCTGGATATCTGAAGTGGTCATGATCTTGACCGGTTGCAGGTCTTCGTCCAGAAACTCTTCAGAGAGCAGAATGTAATCTGCCCGGATCCTCAGGCGCTGCATCCCCCAGACAACCGGCGCTCCGGGCTTGGGGACCGATTCAAGGAGGTAGACTTTCTTGCCGTCCCGGGTCTCTGTGCCGATGATGGAATGGGTGTAATCATCGAGGATGCTGTCCGACTTGGCCAGATCATTATTGGAAAAATCCGACCCCATCCAGGATTGAGCCATCATCGACGGCGGCAGCTTGATCACCCGGTTGATTTTGGGATTGTAAGTCCACATTTCGTTCTTCTTTTTCAGGGTCCCGTTGCCCCTGTCTTTGGGCGGCGCCAGGATGCGGATCAAGCTCTTCGATCTTCCCTTGGTCCAGGCCTTCATGGTCAAAGTCCTCTCCCAATCCGGCCGGTGGATAGTCATGCTCACCTCGGACTTCGAGGCCAGACCCCTGAACTGATCCCAGGCACCCTGGACCAAATCCCTGGCGTCCACGGCCAAAACCCGGCCCGGCAGAAAAAGCCCGAGGACGAACCAGAAGTATACTGTCCTGTGCACCAGACTCTTCATGTTGCTGCCTCCCTCCTTAATACTTACGATCGTCATAAATTGAGGTTTTCATTTTATTTGACAATATCCTTTCGGTAAGAAAGATTCACGGAGAAGCCCGCTGCTCAACCCGACAGACCCGGCCGTTAAAGACCTTTAGGAGACACAGAAGAAAGGGGATGACATGCAGATTATCTATCAGCCCATCGGGACAATCTATTCACCGTTTCAGGACATCCGGGACATGCCTATCCAACCCACGGGCGCAAAAGGAGTTCAGGGGACAATAGAGGTAGATCCGGCCTTCGAAGAGGGCCTTATCGACCTCGAGGGTTTTTCCCATTTGATACTTCTCTACCATTTCCACCTGGTTCAGGAGTACCTGTTGACGGTCACTCCGTTTTTAGATGATCAGCCCCATGGAGTATTCGCCACCAGGGCTCCGAAACGACCCAACCCCATCGGATTGTCCATCATCAGGCTGCTCAAGCGAGAAGGCCCGACTCTTTATATCAAGAATGTAGATATCCTGGACCAGACCCCTCTCTTGGACATCAAGCCCTATGTCCCGGATTTCGACTGGAATCAGGTGGAAAAGACCGGTTGGCTCGAAAAAAGCAGGGACAGGGTCGAGAAAAAACGATCAGATGACCGCTTCAAAGGATAGAGACGCCATGGACCTGCTGGCATCTCTATCCTCCTGATATTCTATGGCTAATAAATCAAATTCTTCTGAGAATTTGATTTAACGGTCGAAAAAGATATTCTTGCCGGCGGCCGACAGGGGAATGCCCATGACAAATTCCCAGTCCACCAGCCCCATATCCCTGACTGCCGCTCCGATGCGGTACATGATCCGGTTGTCAACATTCAAATCAGCTGCTGTCTTTACAGCCGAGCCCAGGGCGATACCCATATCAAGATGCCTGAAGGAGCAGACAGGGCCTTGAAATTCACCCGAAGTCCTTTTTTGCTTCTGCAGGGTGCTGCAATCCTCAAAACCGCAGGCCCCGCAGTTCAGCCCCAACGGCTTGGCTTCCTTAAGACCTACCAGGACCACTGCTTCCGATTGAGCCACTCCTTTTGCATCCCTGTCGAAATCTTTCTTGCCTGTCTTTTGACCAAATTTCTCCATAGCCCGGGCTGTCTGCTGCAATTCTTCCCCCAGCAGGATTTTTGTCCTGACGAAATTTTCCCCCTTGCTCTTGGGCGCCGTGGTCGCAGAAATAGCCATGAACCTGGCCACAAGGTCTATACCTTCCATGGAATCCTCCTCTATCGCTTGAAAAATGCTTGAAAAAAGTGGTCTATTTCCTGTCTCCAACCTGACTCAAACCTGGTTTAATAATCCAGTTCCCGGCGAATCAGGTCAAATTTATCCTCAGTAGCCAGAAAGGCGTCCACCACCAGGGGATCGAAGTGTTTTCCCCGGTCTTCTATTATAATGCGCTTGGCTTTTTCATGGCTGTAGGCCTCCTTATAGACCCGTTTTGTGGTCAAGGCATCGTAAACATCCGCCAGACCCACGATTCGGGCGGACAAAGGAATCTCCTCTCCTTTGAGCCCCTTTGGATATCCGGTGCCGTTCCATTTTTCATGGTGAAAAAAGGCAATTTCATTGGCCATGGACAAAAAGGACTGCTGGCCCACTTCCTTGTCAACGCCTTTGAGAACCTCCCCGCCAATGACGGGATGGCGTTTGATTACCTCGAATTCTTCAACCGTGAGTTCACCCTGCTTCAAGAGAATATTATCCGGGACACCGACTTTTCCAATATCGTGCAGGATAGATGAAAAATAGATGTCCTCTATGTATTCTTCATCGATATACGACTCATATTCAGAGGTTGTAGCAAGTTCCCGGGCTAGAATCCTTGTATATTCCTGTATTCGTTCCAGGTGGACACCGGTCTCCTCGTCACGAAATTCAGCCAGCTTGGCCAATCCAAGAATGGTCCCGGATTTAGCTTTCTGCATGTTCTTAAGGGAAGTGATCAAGTCTTTTTGCAGCCTGTTTCTATCTGTAATGTCGCGAATGACCATCTGATAACCGATCAACTCATCTTCTTTGATGATGCATCTGGCATTGCATTCCACTTCCAGAATTCTGGAGCCGGTATCTTGCAGTCGAAATTGAAAATCGTTGATCTCATGACCTGACCTGAGTTTTTCGACTAGATCGGTCTTCACCTGCGAAAGGTCATCCGGATGGACCCATTCTGTAAATGAATACTGCCTTTCAGGACTGTCTAAGATTCCGATGGTGTTGTAAAAACAGGGATTGGCCATAAGGACAGTGTCCTGGTCATCCACCAGAAGGACCATATCGATAATATTTTCATACAACTGTCTATACCTCAGTTCCGACTCCTCCAGGTGTTTGTACAGCCTGGCGTTATCCAGGGAACTGGCTATCTGACCGCTTAAAAGCTCCAAGGCCTCCACGTGCTTCGCGGTAAAGGCGTCAGTGGTGATATTGTTTTCCAAATACAGGATTCCCGACAATTGCGATTTGTGTATCATGGGCAGACACAAAACCGACTTGGGGCTATTGTCCAGGACATAGGGATCCTCTGTAAACCTGCCCTCCCGGGCTGCGTTGCCAAGGACCAGAAGTTCGTGCGTTCTGGCCACATAATGAACCATTGCCGCTGACAGGGCAGCGGACTGATTGACCTGGACATTCGACAATAAAACCTGATCTTGATCCATTGTCTCTTCAGCCGCCACCAGGAGACTTCCTTCGGATTCCAGCACCAGCACGCCCCGTTGGGCACCGGCGTTTTCCAAAACAATTTTCATTAGCTTATTCAACAAATTTTCCAATACAATCTCCCCGGAAATGGCCTGAGAGGCCTTGACCAGGGAGGCCA
>JAIPDR010000206.1 GCA_021737615.1 Desulfohalobiaceae bacterium
AAAGGGCTTCCATTTGACATAGCAATCCCCAATAAAACCACTCTCAAGACCTTTTCAGATACAGATGCCGGACGTGACCTGATCATTTGTAAAGACGCTGACGATATGTTTAAAAAATTGGGAATCTGATGCTTATACCTGCATATACAAGGCAGTTTGAGCGTGACACCAAGCGACTGGAAAAACGTGGGAAAAACTTGGAAAAGCTGAAAATAATCATCCGCTCTATTGTGCCGGAAGAAGCGCTTGATGCCATTCACAGGGACCACAAACTGATTGGCAACTGGAAGGGTCGACGTGAATGTCACATTGAATCAGATTGGCTGCTAATTTATATGGTCGATTCAGATAGAGTTGTTTTCGAACGGACCGGCACCCACTCTGATTTATACCAAAAATAGAATGGCCCAACATCATTTTGAAGCGGGACCGGGCAATCCGGAGCGCGTTTGAATATCATTTTCATGATTTCTTCTGAAGTTGTTTACTCATGCCTTAGTAGCTCTGCCCGGCCCCTTAAAATGGCATTCGCGCGACTGCGTCGCGCGAATGCGGCTATCAGGCCGACTGAGAAAATGTATCTGAACAGTGAAAAATATCAGAATTATTCAACACAGCATCAGCATCAAGATCAAAGGTGAAAAGCCGTTTACTGTTAACCAATTTTTCGTACCAACTTATCTGGAAACGAAAAATTGGATATTATTCGAAAAGTCCCATATATCCTTTCAGCTGCTTGACCGCCCTGGGCAGGACCTCGCCCATGCCTTCAGTGAACCTGAGACGGGCCTTGCTATCATAAGGAGTGGGCTGGTGGTTGACGATCACTAGGGTGCCGGCGTTGCGCAGCCTCACCCGGCATGTCCGCAGCCGGGGTCACGGTCAGACCGGAGCCCAGGACCACAAAGAGATCTGCCTTCCTGGAGTGTTCAAATGATTGTTCCAGTTCTTTTTCCGGCAATAGCTGGCCGAAATTGACTACACTGTCGCATTGACTGTTTGATTTTGCGATGGAAAAAAGGTACTTTCAGACTCATGAAAGGAAAACATTAACAGAAGGTTCCGGCGATTTTTTTTTATGTAAGTGCTAACCGCATAAGGCAGTAAAAGAGACATGCCAAAGTGGAGGGATTATGTCGAGATTGTCAGAAGAGGAAGCGCAATTATGAAAGTGTATATCAGTGCCGATATTGAAGGGATTGCCGGGGTCAGCCACTGGGAGGAAGCATCCGGTACCGGATACGGGTATCAGGAATCCAGACAATTAATGACCCAAGAGGTTCTTGCTGCCTGCCAGGGCGCCTTCGAGGCAGGAGCAGAAGAAGTGGTCATCAAAGACGCCCATGCCAGCGGCAGAAACATCATCACTTCGCAATTGCCTGAAAAGGTACGGATCGTGAGAGGCTGGAGCGGGCATCCCTTTGCCATGATGCAGGAGCTGGATGATTCTTTTGCCGCAGCCATGCTCATCGGCTATCATTGTTCCAGTGTCAAAGAGAGCAATCCCCTGGCGCACACTTTGAAGACAAAGATTGACCATCTCAAGATCAACGGCCATTTTGCCTCGGAGTTTCTGCTCAATGCCTATACCGCAGCCATGGTCAAGGTCCCGGTGGTTTTGCTTTCAGGAGACGCAGCAATTTGCGAAGAGGCCAAAGACCTCAACAAGAATATTCATACCTTTAAGGTGAGCAGGGGCTGTGGGGCGTCGTCCATGAGCCTGTCGCCCAGGCAGGCCTGCAGGGAAATTCAGGAAGGTGCTTCTACAGCACTTAAAACGGATATATCGCAATGCCGGATAGATCTGCCGGAATATTTTGAAATCGAGATCAAGTTTAACGATCCAACCAGTGCCTACCGGGCATCCTTTTATCCGGGCGTGAAGAAGGGTGATGCCCAGACTGTCCTGTTTGAAACAGAGGACTATTTTGATGTTTTGCGGATGTTGATTTTTATTCTGTAATGCTAAAATCCCAACTCATTGAATCTGGGAGCAACAGATTCAATGAGTTGGGATTTTAGCATCTTTGCCGACTTCTAACATTTGAAAAATTTTCGACATCTATTGACCTTAAAAAGATTCGAATGGTCATCATGAGAAGAAGTTGAGGCAGAGAAACAAAAAGGAGGTGATCAATGGGGGAGCATTTCGTCTGTACACCAAACCGGAAATCGTGAGCAAAGGTTTACTTGATGCGGTCAGGGGGGTGTAACCTGTTTCAAAGAAATGGAGGGACAAGTTATGAATCGGAAAAAAGTTCTTGCCTTGGCGGTTCTGTTTGCTTTGTTTTTCTTTGGGGCAATGTCGCCGTCATTTGCGGAAGATGCAGCAGCAGAAGCCCAGGTTGCCGATATGGCCCAAGAACTGTGGCAGGCGCATCAGTCGGGCAAACCAATTCCGGTTCTTTCGGTAGACTACCCCCAACTGGATGTCGACATGGCCTATGAGGTCCAGAAAGCATTTGTGGAGAAGATGCTTGCCGACGACGAGGTGGCTGGATATAAGGCCGGGTTGACCTCCAAAGCCGGACAGGACAGGTTCGGAATCGAAGTCCCCCTGGCCGGTGTCTTGCCGGCTTCTGGAAAACTCGCCGATCAGACCATGATCGACTCCTCTGGCTTCCACATGGCCATGCTGGAAACCGAGATCGGATTCGTCGTGGGGAAGCCGATTACCGAGCACCTCGAAGCGCCCTCGGACCTGAAGAAGTACATACGGGCTGTGGTGCCGGTGATCGAGGTGCCGGATCTGGGATTTGCCGACATGAAGAAGTTGACAGGGAGCGATATCATTGCGGCCAATGTGTCGGCCAAGCAGTTCATCCTGGGAGAGGAACAAACAGCGGGGGATCTGGATCTGAACAACCTGGAAGTGAAGCTCAGCCTGGACGGACTGGTGGTCAATACAGGCATGGGCTCTGATGCCATGGGCGATCAGTGGGAAGCAGCCCTCTGGCTGATCAATACCAGCCTGAAGCAGGGCTGGGACCTGAAGCCAGGTCAGGTAGTCATCACCGGCGCCCTGGGAAGCATGATTCCGGGCAAGCCAGGGGAGTACGAGGCGGATTTTGGCGGTCTGGGGCGGTTGCGATTTACGATCAAATAACCGGGTTATACAAACCAGATGAAAATCCTTGTCTTCAACGGCAGCCCCAAGGTAGAGCTCAGCGTCACCCTCCAGTATATCAGGTACCTGGAGATGGTCATCAGCGAGCATGAGTTTGAAATCGTCCCTGTTGCCCAGAAAATTAAGACCCTGAAACGTTTTGTGCCGCGAATACGAGAGGGTATGGTCAGCCCCCTGAAAAAGGTCGTGGACCGGATTGATGAAAAAGGATTGTAACCTTCATAAGAGACCCCTTCCTGTGAGAGTCATCTCTCTATATTCCACAATCCTCCTCGACCGGGATCATCATTCGATCGGTTGACATCCCGGCCATGAGTACATTATCAAAACAGACCTGTCAGGGGTCTTTGTATAATGAAAATAAACAAGAAAGTATTGGGCTTATTGGGTACTGGGCACGCTATTACCGACGTGAACCAGGGTGTATTGCCGATGATGCTGGCCTACCTGCAGCCTGTGTTTGCCATGAGCCAGCTCCAGGTGGGCCTGGCTATGCTGGTCTTCAACGTGAGTTCATCAGTGATCCAGCCGGCCTTCGGCATCTTCAGCGACCGTATCAGGGCCACCTTTCTCATACCTCTCGGCTGCCTGCTGGCCGGGCTGGGCATAGCCTTCACCGGGATCAGCCCCAATTACCCGATCATGCTGCTGGCGGTGCTGGTCAGCGGGTTGGGCATAGCCGCCTACCATCCCGAAGGCTCCAAGTTCGCCCGGTATTCCAGCGGTCAGAACAAGGCCACCGGAATGTCCGTGTTTTCCATAGGCGGGAACATCGGCTTTGCCGCGGGACCTTTGCTGGCCAGTCTTTTGTTTGGCCTGTTCGGGTTGAGGGGATCCATGGGGATGCTTGCCTTAAACGGCGGCATGGCCCTGCTGCTCTGGATTTACCTGTCCGGCATCGTCGATACGGAAAAGGTCTATATCGAGCATACAAATCGGACGCAGGATAAGGAACATAAGAAGTCGTTCAATATACGGTCGAAAAAGGTGATCATCCCGGTTGTACTGCTGACCCTGGTGGTGATCATACGCTCCTGGGTGCACTTTGGCATGGTTACCTATCTGCCCCAGTACTATATCAATTACCTGGGCCAGAGCGAGAGGTTCGCCGCTGTAGTGACCACTGTTTTCCTGATTGCAGGGGCGGGAGGCACGCTGGTGGCCGGGCCTGTGGCCGACCGCATCGGATTGAGAAATGTGATTTTGGTGTCCATGCTTGTCCTGGGACCCTTACTCTACTTCTTCACCATAGCAAGCGGCTACTGGGTCATGGTGCTGGTCGCCCTGCTCGGCTTCGTGGTCGTGTCCACCTTTGCCATCACCGTTGTCTTCAGCCACGAACTGCTGCCCTACAATGTCGGGCTGGCCTCGGGGATCACGATGGGCTTCGGCATCGGCATGGGTGGGGTCGGGACCACGATCCTGGGATGGGTGGCGGACACCTGGGGCCTGCCGGCGGTATTCCAGGTCATGGTATTTCTTCCCGTCCTGGCCCTCCTGCTAACCCTTTTCCTTCCCAAGCGCTGATCCGGCCACCCTATACTGATCCAATTCTGGTTTTTACAACAAAGGCTGGCGACCCCAAGGGCCCAGGCCCAAACTTCACAAAAAGCTAAGTTGGATCAGTATATAATCAAAAATTAGAACTGCTGTTGCTGGGTCGTCGTTCGCGGATACTTTGCTTTACTTTTGATGTGCTAAAGAGAAACAAAAAGATAGAAGAAATTTGTTCCGCGCCCGCTTCGCTTGAGTCATAGAGCTTTCAGAGAGTCCAGAGGGAGAAGAGGTTTCTTTTTGTCCGTGTCGGAGAAAGGCAGGACACGGCCAAAAGGGCTCAGCCCTTCGGGCAAATATCAGAGTGTTAGCCGAAGGCGATGCGGTTTTTACCCGGGCGTTCCCTGTCTCGTGAAATACACGAAGTGTCCTGTTTGCCATGATTTCACTGGGATTCCTCCCGCCCGGGTAAAAAAACAACTCTTTCCTCAATCTGCACCCCTCGGCGAACTTAGTGGCTCAAGCGAGTCTTCGAGCGGGCGCGGGACAATCTGCACTTCTGTGAACTTGTCATAATTGCCATGGATGAACTATGGCAAAGTAGTAGCGGAAGAGCACTAACTGCTGAGTCCTCTGGTCCTCTGGAAAATGATTGACAGTCGGAGATCTATTTGCAAGAATTATGCTCACGCTCGTCATAAATTGAGGAAAGGATCATGAATAAAATCCAAAAGGTAACTGTACTCGGCGCCGGGGCCATGGGGGCCTATTTTGCAAGCAGGTTTTTTGACACGGAAGGTTTTTCCACGCGTTTTGTCGCCCGGGATCGCCGCCTGGAAAGGCTGAAGGCCAAAGGCCTGGTCGTCAACGGAAAGCAGTATGACATCCCGGCTGTCCACCCTGATGAAGTGGAGCAGCCGGCGGATCTCATTATCGTGGCCCTGAAGCAATATCATCTCCAGGAGGCGGTCCACGATCTGAAAACGTCTGTCGGCGATTCCACCACTATCATTTCCATCATGAACGGCCTCGATAGCGAGGAATTTATCGGTTCGGTCTATGGAATGGACAAGCTGCTGTATGCCGTTTCCGTGGGCATAGATGCAGTGCGCGAGGGGAATCGGATCACCTATACCAAGCCGGGCAAACACTATCTGGGTGAAGCCGTGAATACCAGTCTCAGCCCGGGTGTTCTCCGTGTGCAGAGAGCCTTTGAAGAGGCGGGAATCACCTATGAAACTCCTGAGGACATGATGCGCATGATGTGGTGGAAGTTCATGGTCAACGTGGGGATGAACCAGGCCTCGGCTGTGATGCGGGCTCCTTACGGCTTTTTCCAGACTTTTCCGGAGGCCCGGGGTCTCATGGAGGCTCTGATGCAGGAGGTCATTGCCCTGGCCGAAGTTCAGGGCATTGCTGTGACCAGCCGCGATATCGAAGAATGGTATTCCTTTCTGGATGGCTTATCGCCGCAGGGAAAGACATCCATGCTCCAGGATGTCGAGGCCGGACGAAAGACCGAAGTCGAGATGTTCGGCGGGAAGGTCGTTGACATGGGTAAAACGCACCAGGTGCCGACACCGGTGAATCAGACCGTATTTCAGATTATCCGGGTGCTGGAGTACTCCGCAAGCGAAATGTAGCCCGGCCGGACCGCGAAAGAGCTCTTGCAATAACCAAAACCACTGTCTTAAAGGCTATAGTCAAGGCGTTGTCCTGAAAAGGGCTTATTCTGGAAACACCTCTGACAGCCAACCAGCTGCCTTTCCGGAAGTACAGGCCATGATACCCAGGGCGGTTTTGGCGTCGATGATCCGGCCGGAGTGAATCCAGTCCAGGACATCGCTGATCCGCCACTTTTCTACCGCGGCAATCTCGGCCTGGTCCTCGATTTCAGAGCAGCGTACCAGTCCGGCGGCAGCGAAGAGTGTCAGCTTCTCAGAGGAGTAGCCCACAGCCGGGTAATAGGTAAACAGCGGCTCCAGCTTCTTGGCCCGGTACCCGGTCTCCTCCCGTAATTCCCGCAAGGCGGATGCAGCAGGATCTTCCCCGGGGTCTACCTTGCCAGCCGGAATTTCCAGGGTCTCATGCCCTACGGCGTATCTGAACTGCCGTACCAGCAGCACATGATCGCGGTCCAAAAAGGCGAGCAGGGCCGCAGCCTCGGGATAGTCTATCTTGATCCGCAATTTGTTCTGGCCGTCGGCCAGATCCACCTGATCCAGAAAGACCTGCATGGGCCCGGCGGTCAGTGAACCAAGGGTCTTGATTTTCTTTTCCATATCAGAAGTTGGCATTAAATGCGTTGGTGATTGTGTTTTCTATTGTGCTCTCGAAGTACGTGGCCTCCAGAATCGTCATGCTAGGCCAACTTCTGATATTTATACCAGAAGTTGCCCAAAGCTGGCTTCGCTCGCAACCCAATACACAGAATAAAGAGCCAAAATTCTTGTCTTTTATAACAGGGTTCAAGGGATAAGGCATTAAAGTTGATGTTCAGAAGGTATCTTGACACTGAAAAGTAAAGTTCATCCGCTTTCCTGACAGAGCAGTTCGGTCAGCCGTTCGCTCAAGAACAGGATGGACTCGATATCCAGATGTTCGGTCACGGTCTCGTCAAACAGCAGTCTGACTTCGGCTTCA
>JAIPDR010000207.1 GCA_021737615.1 Desulfohalobiaceae bacterium
GCATTTCCACCAGATCCTCCAGATGCTCCCTGACCTCCTGATATCGCAGGTTGGTTGTCACCAGGCGCATGCCGCAGTTGATGTCGAAACCGATGCCGCCTGGAGAGATGACGCCGCTCTTGGCATCCATGGCCGCGACTCCGCCGATGGGAAATCCATAACCCCAGTGGCCGTCCGGCATGCAGCAGGCATATTTCTGGATGCCGGGGAGGGTGGCCACATTGCTGATTTGTTCGAACACCCCCTCATCCATGGCATCCAAAAGGACTTTCGTGGCGTAGATGCGGGCCGGAACCAGCATCCCATCCTTGTAGGTTGCCGGCAGTTCGTGGACAGTATCGGATATTTTTACCAGTTGCGATGGCCTGATCATACAACACCTTCCCTGTATGGATGAAGATTTTTGAGAAAACTCTCCGGTCATCATAGGACAGGTCTGTTTTGTCTGTCTACCGAGCGGGCAAAGCGTTATCGGGTATTAAACGGGTATTACCGGCGGATGCACTGCCGCATTTTTTCAGCAGCCGTAGGTAAAAACGTTTAAAATAAATTGATGTGCTAAAGGAGAGTTATAGGTTTCGTGAGTTAGCGAGGACTCGGTTGAGCTTTAGACCGGAGATCCGATTGAAATGGCGAAGGTTCCCGGTAACAAGTTCCAGATTATGGTCAATAGCTGTAACCGCAATCTGAATATCCGCATCAGGAAGAATCATAGCTGTTTCTTCGAGAAAAGCGCGGATTCTTCCGAAAACTTTAGCAATACCGATTCAGTGTCAAAGAGGAATGCCGTTAATAGCTGCGAAGTTTTTATGGCGACCTCCTTGGTGTGAATAAGATTGACCTTAAGACAGAAACGATGGTAAAAGGAGTGTACCACATCATGAGAATGGTTCAACATCTTAAATTGATTGACTATCTCGTTTCCTATGCATGAATGTTGCAACGACATATTCAGAATTGGTCATTCTCTAACAAAATACAAGAAGAGCGAGTGATATTTATATCCAATGTTGTGCTACATATGTGCTGAAAAATCTATAATGACAAAGATGTCGAACACGTCAAATGAGAATATTATCTTGATAAACAAGGATGTTCGAAACATGCAACGGCTGCGTTTGCAACGTTTCGCAATGGCTTTGGCCACATACACATTAGTGATCCTAGCGACATTTCTGGTTACACGCCTTGGTCTTGGGAGGATGAATGGTGCGCAGTGGGTTACGTATATAGGGCTTGCGCTGTTTGGCAATTTCATCTTTTTTGTCCTGTTTTACACAAACGCGAATTTGCGATTTTCAGATCCATCGCTTACACGGGAACAGATCGTCTATTCTGCCTTATGGGGTATGGTTCCTCTATATTCTTTGCCAGAGGCACGTCCGATTGTGTTGATGTTTTACCTACCTGCCTTCAGCTTTGGTATGCTGAGTCTGACGCGTCGACAGTATTTTGTAGTAGAAGCTTACGTGCTGGTGTTTTACGCAGCACTCTTGTGCTTGGAGTATTTCCAGTATAGTGGATTCAATATTCAATATCAGCTATTCCTTTTTATTCTGTACGGCGTTTTGCTAACTTGGTTTGCCTTTTTCGGTGGATTTGTTTCAAATCTCAGGCGGCGATTGAGTTTACAAAAGGAGGAAATTAAAATGGAAATGGAAGAACGCAAAATCGTCCAGATCGAAAAAGACAAACTGATCGTTGAGCTAAAAGATGCACTACGCAAGGTTAAAACTCTGAGCGGGTTGCTCCCTATTTGCGCAGCATGCAAAAAAATACGTGACGATCAAGGCTATTGGAATCAAATCGAATCCTATATTCAAATTCGTTCAGATGCTGAATTCAGCCACAGTATTTGTCCGGATTGTGCAAAAAAATTATACCCGGATATTGATATATACAAAGAAGATGAGTGATACGAAGCCCAATATTTTAAAGCGGGCTTCGCCCGCAACCCAAAGGTTCCAGGTTCACTGCCTCCGGCTCGGAGAGCCTACGCCTCGGAGAGTTCACGGTTCACGGTTAAGAAAAAGAAAATAACCCTCTGATTTAGGGCTTCAACTCCTTCGGGGCAACACACTTTCTTGTTTTTTATTGCAGAGATTCAGGGATAAATCACTAAACACGCCACTGATTTAGGTGTTCATTACAGCAGGCTATTTTCCCTGGAGTAGTCCCTTTCAACATTTTGATGGAATATCAGACCCATACTTCACATATATTCCTGCTTGAACTCGATCATGAGTAACCCCATATCACTGCTGATTGACATCCACGGAGATCAGCTGCAAAGTAAGGAGCAGAATATCAGCAGAATGGTTCAACTTATTAGATTTACTGGTCTAATTAGCCAGCATGTAGACAAACATACGGGAAATCATAAACTGTTGAGCCAAAAAAGTAATTGTCCCCCATGAAGAATCAGCTATAGCCGTTAAGGCTGTATAAGCGATATACAACCGTGTTGATGGGGTTAAATCAGAACGTCTTACAAACTTATTACCTTTTAATGCGGTCTTCGACGATTGAATTTTCTGGTGTCCCATATGGCCTCCATATTGGTTGGAATTGCTCACTTCGCCAATATGGCGCCATAAAACAAAGTTGGTGTCACGTTAAAAAAAAGCAGAGAAATGTAAGAACTTTTTATTTTTATCAGTAAATTAAAACATATACCACGATTCATTTTTTTTTGATATTGGTAGACGTAAAAAAAGTGTAAAGTGAGAAATGAAGGACGCCGAAAAAAAGATCGATTCCTTGCACGATCACTTCATCGTGTGTGGATTTGGCCGAATCGGCAGCGTGGTGGCCAAGGAACTCATACGTGAAGGTTTCCAGGCGGTGGTCATTGAGTATGATGCAAACCTCTTGGAAAAGATGGAAGAGCAGCACTATCTCTTTGTCGATGGTGATGCCAGCAGTGATCAAATCCTGCAGAAGGCCGGTATACAAAGAGCCAAGGCGATTATCACCACCCTCAATACTGATGCCAAGAATCTGTATGTCACCCTGTCTTCCAGGCAGTTGAATCCCGCCATTACCATCATCGCCAGGGCGGAAAGCGAGGACTCGGTGCAAAAACTGGAATACGCAGGGGCGAACAAGGTCCTGACTCCGTATTTGTTCGGAGGCCTGCGCATGGCCCAGATGGTCCTTCGGCCTTCAGTGATTAATTTTTTAGAAATGGCCATGCATGGAGAAAATATCTCCCTGCAGATGGAAGAGTTGGAACTGACGGCCCGGTCTTCACTGCCGGGGAAGAACCTCATCGATTCAAAGCTCAGATCCCGATTCAATTTGATTATAATCGCCATAAAGAATCAGAACGGAGAGATGAGCTACAATCCAAAGGCCGAGGTCGAGCTTCAAGTCGGTGACACGCTTATCGTGGTGGGAACAAAACCCGACTTGAAAGAAGTGAAAAAAATTCTCTGATTCCTTTTTCACTTCGTGGGTTGAACCGTCATGATTTCAAGCGCTTTCGTTGAGACCTTTGGATTATATGGCGGTTTGCACAAGTCGGACGTCGGGTCAGCTTGGCAGTTAAACGTCAACTTGAGGTAGCTATATGAGCTCCCTGGAACCTTTGGGTTGCGGGCGAAGCCCGCTTTAGAGGCTTCTATTGATGAGTTTAAGTGTAAACGGCTGTAATGATGTTTACCATGGTGGAGTTTCACAAAAGGGAAGCAGCCTATGCCTCGTAAGTGCCTGATGCTCATCCTGGACGGCCTGGGTGATCGCTCCTGCCCGGAGCTGGGAGGTAGGACACCGCTTCAGGCCGCTCGAACCCCGGTCCTGGACGAGATAGCCGCCAAAGGGGCCAACGGGCTCTTTCATCCCGGGAGCCTCGGTCGGCCACTGCCCAGTGAAAACGCCCATTTTACCATGTTCGGCTATGAACAATCCGATTTCCCAGGCCGGGGATACCTGGAAGCCCAGGGCGCGGGTCTGAAGGCGGGTGCCTCAGATGTCTGTATTCTGGCCCACCTGGCCGCCCTGATCAGAAAGGGCGAGCTTCTCTATCTGAAAGAGGACCGGCCCCAAGCCTCTTCGGTCGAGGCCGATGTTCTGATAGAGCAGTTCAGGGAGTATCAGAAAAGCGGTGTGTCGGTCAGGTTTCATCAGACCAAAGGTCTGTTCGGTGTCCTGATCCTGTCCGGGGAGGTTCTGCCCTTTATCACGGACTGCAACCCCATGGTCGAGGGACGGCCCTTATCGGATATCCTCCCCTGGTCCAAGTACCGGGATCATCCAGACGCTGTGAAGACAGCAGCCGTGCTCAAGTCCTACCTGGTCCAGGCCCATCAGCATCTGGAAGACCTCGATCTGAACCGGGAACGGGAACGCAAAGGACTTCCCCGGATCAACGGGCTGGTCACTCAACGGGCCGGGCAGCTGCGGCCTGTTTTATCCTTTCGGGAAAAATTCGGCCTGCGGGGGCTTTCCATTGCCTCGGGAACGGTATATCATGGACTCTGCTCCTTTTTGGGTATGGATATCCACAAAGTGAAGGATACGGATCAGCCGGGGCTCGATCTGGCCCAGCGGCTGCAATTGGCCCAGGCCTCATTGCATGAGTATGATTTTGTGCATGTGCACACCAAGGCACCGGATGAAGCGGCGCACCGCAAAGACCCTCAGGCCAAAAAGCGGGTCATCGAAGCGCTCGACGCGGGTCTGGGCTGCGTCATGGAGACCCTTGTAAACGATCCGGAGCTGCTGCTCGTCGTCACGGCTGACCATTCCACCCCGAGTTCCGGGGTCATGATCCATTCCGGGGAATCAGTGCCGCTCACGTTTTATGGTCCCGGGGTCCGTCTCGACCGGGTCCGGGCCTTCGATGAAGTAAGCGGGGCAACCGGCGCCTTGTCCCTGGTCCGGGGAACCGAGCTCATGGATCTGATCTTAAACGGCCTGGATCGGGCAAAGCTTGAGGGCATCATGGATACCCCGGATGATCAGTCTTTCTGGCCAGGGAATTACAGGGTGTTTTCGCTTAAGTGAAGCCAAACCTGCCCGCAACAAGCAGTAATGGGGAAGACATCTGACATGAGGCCCATGGCCGGGGAGAAGACAACCTATGACCTCGGGGTGATACACGGACGCTTTCAGGTCCTGCACAACGACCACCTGACCTATCTCCTGGCCGGGAAGTCCCTTTGCCGGCACCTGGTGGTGGGGGTGACCAATCCGGACCCGCGGTTGACCGGGGACGACCCCTCAGATCCCCAGCGTTCCAGTCCAGAGGCCAACCCCCTTACCTATTACGAACGGCAGTTCATGCTCAGGGAAGCCCTGCAGGAGTCCGGGGTCGACAGCAAAGACTTCAGCATCGTGCCCCTGCCCATCAACTTCCCGGAACTCTACAAATACTACGTTCCTCTGGATGCGGTCTTTTTTCTGACCATCTACGACGAATGGGGCAAGAAAAAACTCGAATACTTCCAGGACCTGGGCCTTCAAACCCATATACTCTGGGAGGTCCCCCCGGAGCAGAAGGGCCTGAGCGGCCAAGAGGTCCGCAGGCTTTTGCGGGTAAACGGGGACTGGGAGTCCTGTGTCCCCGGGAGTGTGGCCGGGCTCATCAAGGCCTGGCGCATTCGGGACCGGCTTGGATATACTGATCCAACTAAGCTTTTACGCAAATGAGTCTCTTCGATGCTGACATAACCAGTCCTTGTTGATAAAACCAAAATTGGATCAGTATATATTTGACCAAAAATTTCCAAACTTTGGAGTACGGGAAAGAGCTCTGAATTCCGGTGACGAAAGAAAGGAGGAGAACCATGAATACGAAGTGTCGGCTGTTTGTCTGTCTGCTGTTTGTTTTGTCTCTGGCCGTCCTGCCGGGTCCGGCAGCCGCGGCTTCTCAGCCGGGCGAGCCTGCGGACTTGGTGGAAAAGGCCAGGATCAGTTATGAAAGCATGAGCCGGGACCCGAATTTTTCCTGGATCAAAGAGAATTGGCATAAAGTCCAGGCCGTTTTTATCGTGCCCCAGTTTCTGAAAGGGGCCTTTATTGTCGGCGGAGCCGGGGGAAGCGGGGTGTTGTGCGTCAGAGACGCCGAGTCCGGTACCTGGTCCTATCCGGCCTTTTATACCCTGGGCTCGGCCAGTGTCGGCCTGCAGATCGGAGGCTCGGTTTCCGAGGTCGTGCTCATGGCCTTGAGCCGAAAGGGCGTCAATGCCTTTTACCAGTCCTCCTTCAAGCTCGGCGCGGAAGCTTCAGTGGCCGCCGGTCCGTTGGGGGCTGGCCTTCAGGGAGCCACCCAGCAGAACCTGGGCGCCGACCTGATCGTCTTTTCCAGGGTCAAAGGGGCTTTTATCGGGCTTTCCCTGGAAGGGGGCGTCGTCAAGACCAGGGAATCCTGGAACACGGAATACTACAGTCAAGCTGTCCAGCCGTATGGTATTCTGGCCGAGCAAAGCGTGGCCAATCCCCATGCCGATCCGCTGCGAAGGAGTCTGTCCGCGACAGGGCAGTAATATACGGCTTAAAGGAGGATCGATCGTCCATGCTGATTGTTCTCACGTGTTTTGCCTTCGGTGTTCTGACGGGGATCGTCCTGCGAAACAAACCATGGCTTCTGGGTGCGGCTTCCAGGCTTTCCGACTGGCTGGTCTGTTTCCTGCTTTTCGTCCTGGGGGTTACGATCGGTGTCAAGTCCGAGGTCTTTGAAAACCTGGCTTCTCTGGGGCTGGAATCTTTGCTCCTGACCCTGGGCGCGATCCTGGGCAGCATCCTGGCGGTTTTTCCGGTGTATGTCCTGATTTTCCGGGACCGTTATGAAAAATAGTCTGATCCTGCTCGGGTTTTTTGTCCTGGGGATCGGAGCCGGTCGGCTGGAGCTCATACCCGGCTTTCTGGCCAGAGGCAATTTCGAGCTCTACGTGCTCTATGCCCTGATTTTTTTCGTGGGTATCGGCGTGGGTAGCGATACCAGAGCCCTGCGCAATATCCTGAGGCTGCATGTCCTGGGTCTGGTCGTCCCCCTGGCGGTTGCCTGTGGTTCCCTGGCCGGGGCTGCGGTCATGGCCCTGGGGCTGGCGGAGATATCGGTCAGAGACGGACTGGCGGTGGGGGCGGGGTTTGGCTACTACAGCCTGTCCAGTATCCTGATCACCCAGATCAAGGGCGAGATGCTGGGGGTCATCGCCCTGTTGTCCAATATCTTCAGGGAGGTCCTGACCATACTTCTGGTGCCGCTTCTGGCCAGGTTCTTCGGAAAACTGGCCCCCATAGCCAGTGGCG
>JAIPDR010000021.1 GCA_021737615.1 Desulfohalobiaceae bacterium
GAGGGGCCGGGGTGCAACGAAAGGCGTTGAACTCAGGGCACCAGACACGTAGTAGTCGCGTGCGACGAGGCGTTCAAACAAAAGTCTGTTAAATGCTTCTGATTCTAATACCATTTGAAGTCCCCGGTCTACTCGAAGACGATGAAGTCAGCAATTATGACAAGATGGTCGTGGGATACCTGCTGCACAGTTTTTACAATGGCTGTGAGAACATGTTCCGCTCAGTGGCCCGTTTTTTTGAAAACGATCTCGGAGCTGAAAGCTGGCATCGAGATCTTTTACGGCGCATGAGACTGGAGGTTCCAGGGTACAGACCGCGCCTTCTTTCAGACGAACTGTACCGCTCTTTGGATGATTTCCGTGGGTTCAGGCACCGTTTCCGGCACTCCTACAGTTTTGAGCTGGACTGGGAGCGGGAAAAGGTCGTGGCAAGAAAACTGGAGCCAACCCTTACGATGTTGAATTAAGGAGGTTTCCTTGTTTCTTGAGAAAAAGGAGAAGGCATCAATTTGCATGTCGCAAACAAAATCAGTCATGATCTGGATGACTTGTTGCTTCCCTATACAATCGATATCACCATATACGATAGGATCACGGATTTACAAGATCACATTCAGCGGGTTGGAAAGGTGATTTACAGGCGGGAACAGGCCGTCAGCCCTTAACGAATAAAGAATTCATGTTTTGCGAAGCCAAAGCATAGTTTTATCTTAAACTAAGTCGAAAGCTTCAGTTGGATTTTAAAGAAAACGCCAGCTGGTGTTAATTTACCGATGACGGGAGTCGATTTACGGCAATGGCGTCGTTGGTGTAAAGATTTCAGCTGAACGATGGTCTTTGGACATGCCCTCGGACACATTGTCTGCTGGTTGACTGGCCCGGCAGCGGTCGTTTTGACGCTCAGAGAAACCCATCCTGTGGTCACTTTGTTGAGTTAGGCTTATGCCAAAATTCAATGACTTGCGATAATCCGGTTCTGATCATGGTGGAGCCCTTGGAGATTTAGGCAGTGGTTTGACCCACAGCAGCTTGCACCGCAATGTGGGTAGACAAGTGAATCTGTTGTTGCTCTGTTATTTTTTTAATGAAAATTTTAATTGATATCACCCACCCTGCCCATCTTCATTTTTTCCGCAATGCCGTATCCCTGCTGAAAATGCAGGGCCATGAAGTTAAGCTGACAGGAAGGGACAAGGATATACTTGGAGAACTGGCTGAACAATATGGACTCAAAATTGAAAAAATCGGCAAGTTCAAACCAGGAATGGTCAACCTGACACTTGAACTGATTTATCGCTGGTGGCATTTAATCTGGATTGTACTGAAATGGAAACCGGATATAATCATGGCATGTGCCGGACCATATGTTGGACTTGCTGGTTGGCTAACCCAGACGCCTACACATATTTTTTATAACAACGAATTTGCCAGTCTTTCAAATATAATCGCGTATCCATTCGCCACCTGCATCCATGTGCCGGAATGCTACAACAAGCCTATCCGCTGGCCCCACAGGCGTTATGCCGGCTACCATGAGCTTGCCTACCTCCATCCTCAATATTTCACCCCGGACCCTTCTGTATTGAATGACCTCGGCGTAAAACCGGATGAAAAATTCGTGCTGCTGCGTTTTGTTGGCTGGGGCGCAGCCCACGATGTGGGTCACAAAGGCATTGCCCTGGCAATGAAGCGGAAAGCGGTTCAAGAATTTTCAAAACAGGCCAGGGTCTTCATTACCTCGGAAACGCAACTTCCATCTGACTTGGAGAAATATCGTTTCCCTCTTGCTTCATCGCGCATACATGACGCCATGGCTTTTGCCACACTTCTCTACGGGGAAAGCGCGACCATGGCCTCCGAGGCCGCCATACTGGGAACGCCTGCCATATATCTGGATGATGTGGGTCGGGGATATACCAATGAGCAGGAGCAGAAGTACGGCTTGGTGTTTAATTTTTCTGAATCAGTGGAGGATCAAAAGTTATCCATTGAGAAAGGAATTGAAATTTTGAAGAGTGATGATATGAAAGAAGCCTATGGTAAAAAAAATGGTAATTTATTACAAAATACAATCGATGTGACACATTATCTTACCAATATTACTGAATTTTAACGTAGCCACCTTTCTGTGAGTCGTTGAATATAAAAGCCGGTCTGTTCAGGAAAAGCGTTAACCGCTGATCGAACTTCTTTTTTGCCGAGTTCACCCATAACAAACAAAAGAACAATGTAAAACATGCTCAACAAAATCAGTTTGGGGATAAGCACACAACCTTCCGCACCCCAAAAGTGTGCTGCCATATAAACAAGCATTCCGGCGACCCCGCACCTGAAAAGTGTCCTAAACGGCACCTTTGCGCCGGTATAGCGAAGAACCAGCGGAACAGTGCCAAGTACACCTACTGTCATAGTAATTAGCGTGGCTGTGGCGGCGCCGGTTAACCCGTAGTGCGGTATCAACCAAAAGTTCAATGCCAGTCCCACGGGTACTAGACCGAGCGCTATCGCCATGCGCAACCCAGGCCGGTTGGCGGCTTCTGTTAGCGACAGCAGCAATTGAAAGAATGCGTAAACAGAGATGGCACTCATGAGTATAGCCAACGGTTTACCCGCTGCTGCATATCGGTCAGAAAACAGAAAGATAACTATCTCATTCGCGGATTCGCCCACCAGCACGCACAATGGCACGAACATGATGATCAGTGTTCGGAAGGCTTCCTCTGTCACGGTTGCCGCAAGCACCGCCCTGCCCTGTGCCAGTGAATGTGAAACACGTGGGAATACAGCATCGGCAACAGCCTGCATCAGGAACTTGGGTATGCGTGCCAGTGCGAACGCGGCACCGTAGAACCCTGCCTGTGCGGCGTCCGCAATCAATCCCTTAACGCACCACATGTCCATGGCTATCAGCGTGCTTATGCCGATGGCATAGGCCGAACTATAGCCCGCCCATAAAAGCGACCGCGGAAGCATTTGGGGATAATCCACTCTTGCAAGGCCTCTGGTAGCACGAAGCAGAAGAAGGAGTCCTATTCCCGCTACCAGCGCAGTGGCCACTACCTGTCCAGCTATCCCGCCCATGGCTCCTAGTCCCAGTATAATCAACGCACAGCCAAAGGCAGTTCTGCCCAAGGTGTAAAACGAATTGATCACGGAACTCATCGCATAGCGTCTCATCGAACTGCCAAATCGTGCTGTCATTCGGAGCAAGGCGGTCAATGGAATTTCCACGGCCGCCAGGATGAGAAGTCCCATGAGTGTATGATCACCCAGTCCGGCAGCGATAAAAGGAGCGGAAGCAAACAGCAGCAAACCCCCGATCACGCCTGAGGGCAAAAACCATTTTATCGAGACACGCAGGGCTGCATACAGGCGTCTGTGGTCCTCAGAAACCGCCTTGACCGCACCAGACAAAGCCGCACCCTGAAAATTTTCCGCCCAGGTGAGTATGGACAGCACCAGCACCAGACGACCATAGTCTGCTGTTGACAGCCATCGCGCTGCGACCATGTGGAAGGCGTACCCTCCAACTAGGGCAGCCGCAGTAGCCAGCGACAAGTAAAAAACACCGTGAGCTGCGGGCGCTGCACCCGGGATCTCGGTGGGCTCGCACTCTCGGTCCATATTTCACCCTTGTGTTGTTATTGCCCTTTAGTTTATCAATGCCTCCAAGGGCTTTACTGCAGTGCTTGGCCCCTTAGTCACATTCTTTCGCAAGCAACTACTCTTTCGGGCATTTTGAAATTTTAATTACCCAAATTGAGCGATTCACTTGTATGGTGTTACTTAACTCAACTTTCGGAGTTGAAGTAACATTCTGAGAAATAGCCAATATCAAAACAATTCTCAAATTCTCAATAGAAACGCTTGCATTATTCAAGAAGGCCAGCTTTGACAATGGCCTGCTGCCAGCGTGCAGTAGAAAACCCGTTGTCTATTTCTCTGCGAAGTCCTTCACCAGCTTTCTTTGCTGAATAACTCATTCTGTGATAAGTCTCTGGGGACTCGAGTATTTTCAATACCGCTCTAGCATACTCAGCAGGACAGACGGAATTAATGAGAATGCCGTTTTCCCCGTTAATCACAATATCAGAAATATCTCCCACATCTGCAACCACAACGGGCAGGCCAAGAGCGAATGACTCGACAATGGAGGACGGCAGGCCCTCCCAGGCGGAGGTCATCACTAGAATACGCGACTTGTTCAAGAGTTCGGGGATGTCCGGTCGGAATCCTAAAAATTCGACATTGGAATGCAGTCTCAAAGAGTTGCAGATACCCTCAAGGCGCTTTCGGTCAGGCCCTTTCCCTACAATCGCGCACCGCACCGAGGGGCAAGAGGTTCGCATTTCAGCCACAGCCTGAAGCAGCAGGCTGATTCTTTTGTGTGCCCGGTCAAGTCGCCCGGTGTATATTATATCCCATTGTTTTTCCGCTTGGTTCTCCAGATAATCCGATAAATCATAGGCGTTTCTGCCCACTATCAGATTCCGGGAGGGCCATCCCATAGATTCAAGCATCCTATTTGATCCGCTGCCCATAGTTATCGTGCAGGAGGCGCTGGCAATCCGGCTTCTGAGAAGCTTGCCCCACCATCTTTGAGCCAAGTGCAGGTAAATATCGGTTCCAATAAGCCAGGTTACAAATTTTGCCCGACAGAAAATCTGCCCTAGTTTTGCCAAAACCGAATGAGGCAGAAGGCTTATACCAACACATACGTGTGGTTGGAAACGCAGGCACCAAGGTATTGTGACCAACAAGGCAAATAAATGCGAAAGTACGGCAGAAGATCTAAAAATTGAAGGAGGACATATCTGTCGGAACTTCTTCAGCCTACCAACAGGATGCCGCCGGAACAATATACCGGAATCAACTAGTTCACAGGCGTCAAGGCCGCGTAGTTTTTCCAAACATTTTTTCTCACTAAGCCCTGCCCATACGGCCACGCGGAGTCTTGGCTTAGTGTCGTCTTTTCGTTCATTAATTTTAGAAGGCATTGGTTAATTTTAAACTATATGTACAAGAGAGTATCACCATCCAACAATATGGATTCTTGTCCTGTGTGGGTTAATGCAGTGCCCTTTGGGCTGTAGTTTTGTCGAGTCAATAGAATCATGCCGAATAAATAAGCACTCGAAAAACGAGCAAACCGCTTACTATTGAAGATGGACCTCCTAAAAATATGTAGCGACTAAAATTAACACAAGCTGATTAATGTTTCTTTGTTCAAATTACCGATTACATATCATGATTTGATATTATTTTTTTCTTTTCAATATAGAGGAGCTTTTCCTGGTTGAGACGGATCCTGTCGAACATGTCCGCCAGCAATCCTGTAACGAAAAAAAGAAAACCCAAAATGAATAAAAATGCGGAGCTGAAACCAGCCCAGAGATGCCCACTAAAACGGCCTGTCTGAAGATAGTGGCTGAAAAAGAAAATTCCAAGCCCCAAGGAAAGAATGATCATTGCACATGATAAGATTCCGAAAAAACGGAGCGGCTTATAGTCTCGAAAAGATCTGAAAATGATCTTAGCTGAGTTTACGGCGTAGATCCAAATATTGCGTGCGACTCTGGATTTACCGTGTTCTCGTTCTCCTTTGACCTTGATGGGAATTTCCATGATCCGAAGATCTTTAAAGGCCAGATCCAGAAAGGTCTCCTGCGTATAAGTAAATTTACCGATCAGGTTCAGCTGGAGCATGGTTTCCTGAGAATAGGCCCTGAAGCCACAGGAGACATCATGGAATTTTTGGCCCGAGAGCAGGCTGATCAGCCTGGCCAGGAATTTATTGCCCAATTCCTTTATATTAGGCATTTGAGGAATTAACCGTTTATCTTTGAATCTGGAGGCGGTCACGAAATCTGCCTGATCATCCATAATGGGTTGGATAAGCTTGACGATATCTTGTGGATTGAACTGCCCATCACCGTCAATGTTCACGACCAGATCAGCTCCAAGCTCAATGGATTTATTCAGCCCGGTATTGAAAGCTACCCCCACTCCTAATTGAGAAGGGTGGGAAACGACCATCGCTCCATTGGATTTGGCGATCTCGGCCGATTCATCAGTGGAGCCGTCGTCAATAACCACAATGTCTGTTTGATCGACCCCGGGGATATCCTTGGGAACAGCGGAGATGACCTCGCCAATGGTTGGCGCTTCGTTCAAGCAGGGAATGAGGATGACAAGATGCATGTGAGTATGTTTATCTTACCCAAGTTGTGAAGATCATGACCAGAGGTTCACCACGTCCAACATTTGGTTCAGGTCAAAAGTTCGAATCGACAGCCAGAAGACATTGGCAGATTGTCTCCTGTGTTTCACGGCTCAAGTACGCATGCATGGGCAGGCTGAATATGCGCGAGGCAATGTTGTCAGAGACCGGAAAATCCGAATCGTTATAGCCCAGAAAGGCAAAGGCGCTCTGCCGGTGCAGGGGTTTGGGATAGTAAACCACAGAGGGTATGCCCTGTTCCTTGAGTCTGGTTTGATGCCTCTGCCTTGCTGTACTGTCTCTGGCCAGGACCGAATACTGGGCAAAGGCGCTTTTGTACCCTTGGGGCACGCACGGGGCGGAGAGCATGGAGCACGGGGCAAGAAGCTCAGCGTAGCGTTGCGCCGCCTGTTGCCGGAGTTCAATTTCTTGGGGGAATAGGTCCAGCTTGGCCAGGAGCACAGCGGCTTGGATGGAGTCCATCCTGGCGTTGAGGCCGATGCGGTCATTGTCGTATTTGTCATCGCCCTGGCCGTGGACCCTGATAGAGCGCATGCTTTCGGCCAATCGATCGTCGTCGGTGAAGACAGCGCCCCCGTCACCGTAGCAGCCCAGGGGCTTGGCCGGGAAAAACGAAGAGCAGCCGATATCGGCCAGAGCGCCTGCCTTGCGTCCCTGGTATTCAGCGCCCAGGGACTGGGCCGCGTCCTCGATGACAAACAGGCCGTGTTTTTGGGCTATCTTGTTGATCCGGCCGTAATCGCAGGGCAGGCCGAAGAGGTCGACCGCTATGATGCCCTTGGGGGTCAGCGGCCGGTGGTCGGTGATCGCTGGCCAGCAAAAGGCAGGGAGGGGGTGGCAGGAAGAGTCCTTGCCTTGGACAGCTTGAACGGCCGGCTCGAGTTTTTCCGGATCAATATTGAAGCTGTCCGGGTCGATATCCACAAAGACCGGGGTGGCCCCTAAGAGGGTGATGACCTCGGCCGTGGCAAAAAAAGTGAAAGGCGAGGTCAGGACGGCATCACCGGGACCGATCCCGTACGCCATCAGGGCCAGGAGGAGGGCGTCCGTGCCCGAGGAGCAGGTTATGGTGTGCTTGGCGCCCAAATATTCACCGAGGCCTGTTTCCAGTTCATTGATCTCCGGACCCATGATGTACTGGCCGTGGTGAAGAAGAGAATGTATGTTGTGCTCTAAGGCAGGACGAATAGCATCCTGCTGTTTTTTCAGATCAATGAAAGGGACGTTTGTTTGGCTGTCAATAAAATTCAGATACTGTTCAGGGCTTATGGCCTTGTTCGGGTATCTTTCCAAGAGTGGTTTGTCCCGGGTCAAAATTTTGATTGATCGATCCGGAAATCGATTCAAGGCCGTTAGCAATTGTTCATTCTCAGGATCGGCTTTCATAAACACATTGCCTTCACCGGCCAGGGCTGCCAGCCATTGCTTGTCCCGGCAGAATTCAGCGAGCAACTGACTCGTTCGATGCTTGATCTGTCTATCGGTGGGATATCGATCGCTGCGGGCATAGTTTTGTTTGAGCTCATAAAATAATACATACTCCAGAGTTTGAACTGAACCGGCATATATCCACACCCTTCCGGCATTTAATTCACAAAAGGTTATGGCATCCCTTGATGATTCCTCGAATTCCTGGCGCGGCGCGCATATATCCACGATCACATCCACATCTAATAGAAGATCCATGCCTTATCTGTCCTTTCTCAATTCTTCGCGTATCGCAAATGCCTCCATACGCGACCTCTGCTTTTGGGTCATTTCAGGGAGGTCATTATCAGACGGCAGCGGTGCTGTCCGGATACGATCGAGTCGGTCCTTCAATTGCTTTGATCGCTCTTTCAGGGAATCCGGCCAAGGTGTTTTTGCTTTTTCATGCGATTCATCCAGACCACTTTGCACGGAAACAACATCGTCAGAAACTAAAACGCGAACCCTGACCTTATCTTGTAAGAAGCGCACAGGTTTTGTGAATTCCAAGCGGCCGTTTTCGTATATGGCTTCAAGTTCCATAAAAATAATCCATACTTATCAATGTAAAAACTGCCAGGCCCGACATACGAGCCTTCTGCCAAACATGGCAGCAGGTGGATTCTTGTAATGCTGATAATATTTCTCAATCCCTGAATTCTTCAATCCCCGAATCTCTCAATGACTTGATAGTAATTCCACAAACAGGACATCTATGATTATCATCCATACGCTCCCCGCATTCACAGACCCAGCCAATCTGCCTGGCTGGATTGCCTACCACCAGGGCTTGGTCAGGAATATCCTTGGTGACCAATGCGCCGGCCCCGATAAGAGCGTATTTGCCAATGGTCACTCCGCAGACAATGGTGCAGTTGGCTCCCAGGGTGGCTCCCTGCTTGACCAGTGTAGGCTTGATCTGATCCAGCTTACTGATTTCAGCCCTGGGATTCAAGATATTGGTGAAGACCATGGAGGGACCGCAGAAGACCCCCTGCTCAAGGGCCACTCCTTTATAGATCGAGACGTTGTTTTGGATCTTGCACCTTGGTCCAATGCTCACATCCGGTCCAATGACCACATTCTGGCCGATGTTGCAGTTTTCCCCAATACTCGAACCGGACAGGACATGGGAAAAATGCCAGATCCTGGTCCCGTTGCCGATGGAGCAGTCGTCATCGATCACAGTCGTTTCATGGATATATGGATTAGTTGTCGGCTGTCGGTCGCTGTTTATCAGGTTGAGTGAATTGACCTTTGATCTCTGATCACTGCCTGCCGGCCTTTGCACTCTGCTCTCTGCTCTTTGTCCTTCAGCGTCCAGCGAACGCTGCGAGGCTTTGAGAACTTTCAGGACCCGCAGGCCTTCTGCCCCATCGGTCATAGGCTGCCGCGCATTGGCAATGCAGTCCAGAAAATGCAGGCACTCCAGCTTAAGGGGTTCCGCTTCTTTGACATCCACCACTTCGGCTTCGGCTTTGGCAGGGACCGGAATGTTACTTTCCCAGTGGATCTGATGCGGATAGAGCCTGAGTTTTTCCGGCCAGGGCAGGGTGTCGTCAAAGACCGCCATTTTCTTGTCGCCCACGACCACAAGTTTTTGCTCTTTAAAGGGATGAAGCCAGGAAACGAAGATGTGGGCCTTCAGACCTGAAGGGAAGGACAGGTGGGTGGTGGTCACGTCGGCAATGCGCTGATGCAGGTAGTTGCCTCCGGTGGCCTGGACTTTCTCAGGCATCTCTCCGCTTAGTCTCAGGATCATGGAGATGTCGTGCGGGGCGAAAGACCAGAGGATGTTTTCTTCACGTCGGATCTTGCCGAGATTCAAGCGATGGGAATAGATGTAGTTGATGCGGCCAAGCTCACCTGAGGCGACCAGGCTGTTCAAGTATTCAAATGCCGGGTGGAATTGGAGCAGATGCCCGACCATGAGCACCAAACCCTGTTCTTCAGCCAGTCGGATAAGCTCTTCACCCTGATCTACTTCCAGAACCAGAGGCTTTTCCACATAGATATGCTTGCCGGCCAGTAAAGCCTCCCGGGCCAGGTTGTAGTGGGTTTCAGCCGGGGTGGCAATGACCACCCCTTTGATGTCGCCGATAGAGCAAACCTGACTGTAGGCCATGCAGGTGGGTACATCGGGATATTGCTCCTGGAACCGGTGAAGCACTGTTTCATTGGTATCACAGATGAGCCTGAGGCATCCGAGTGAATGGTAATTTCGGATGAGATTTTGTCCCCAATAGCCGGACCCGACGACAGCGATGTTGTTTGCCATAATAATTTTTACAAACCAGATAATGTCCTTGCCTATGGAAATCTTAATAATCAAAAAACTAGTAACTTGAAAGAAGCAGTGATTCCAGACACTGATATGAAAGTAATGAGATGAACTATTTCCGGGAGAAATTGTCTGACAAAGAGTTCGACAACTCCTCAACCTCTTCAATTATTGCTTTTTGTATAAGCTCAAAGTCCATTGGCGGCAGCATGGGATAATTTTTTAAATAATTAAGTTGGTTGTTTATCGCAATCAAAGAAAAATCAGATAAAACTGTCTTGATGACTTTTTTGGTATTTTCCTGTTGCCCTGCCAGGATGTAGTTTTCCAATAAAGCAAAAGTAATACTTAGATCTTTAGGTTTAAGGTGATGAGCTCTATTTAAAAAAAAGTGAGCCTTTTTAAAATCATCTTGACCCATAGCAATTTTTCCAAGATAGAACATCATCTTCAAATTCTTGGAATCCTGTTCCTGGACTTGGAGACAGTATTTCTCAGCATCTTTAATTCTGTCTTTCTTCAGAGAAATGAGTGATCTCATGTTCAGGTATTTTGGTGCAGCTTTTACTTGAATGGCTTTATCAATTTGTTTTTCTGCTTTATCTATTTGGTCAGTATGCAGATAGGCAAGAGCTAATCTGTAAAGAGTCTTGGTGTTATTGGGTTGTAAAGAAAGTGCTGTTTTTAAAAAAAGAATGGCTTCTTTATATTTGCCTTGAGCTATACGAATTGATCCCATATTGTTCCAACTCAAGGCATCAGAAGATTTTGGATTAGGATCCTGAAGACCTAAAGCTGATTTCTGAAGAGTAAATGCTTTTTTATGATTGCCAATCCTCGAATAGTATGTACCTAAGTTATGACGAGGTCTTGCAGAATATGGAGCTTTTTCCATGGCGTCCTGCCATAAAGTTTCAGGTGTTCGCCAGGACATATTCCTGGTGTAAGATCCAAAACCAACTACGATTATCAGCAGGCAAAGTCCGCATGCCAATACAAAATACATTGTTTTTTTACGCTGACGGTAATAGTCAAGACCGAAATAAGCACCTTGTACTAATGGAACAAAAAGAAAAAATGAAGGAAGATAATTACGATGTTCAAATACTAGCTCTAGAGGCAAGATTGTTGATTCGATAAGATGATTGAGAAAAAAGAAAAGAATACCAAGGCTTAAAAATGGTTTCTTTTTTGAGTATCGAAAAGCAAGTATGATCAATGATATTATAAGCAAGATTGAGCCGATGGTTGTCCAGGGAGAAAGCAAAGAATCTGAAATGTCAATGTCGTGAGTGATTGAAAATCGAGAAGCGACCGGATAGAAGATTTGGCTGAGGTGAAAGACGATTATGCGAGGTTCAGTCAAAACCCTGCCCAGGATTGAAAAGCCTCTTCGCTCATATCCTTCCAGAAAAAAGAGAAAATTGCTGTCTCTGAAAAATATGATATATAACAAAACGATAATGATAATAGAACATAATGCTCCAGTTACTATTTTTTTTGGAGACAGGAAATGATTTTTTCGATAGAAAAATAATATCTCAATGAGCAGGATAGAGACAGGCAGCATCGCCGCATTTTGTTTAGAGCTTAAGGCTAAAAAATAAAAGAAAAGGCAAAAGATATAATAAATAAAGCTCTTATAATATGATTCAGTCAATCTTCCTTTTATGTATGCATATATTCCAAGTAGATAAAAAAAAGCAGCCAGTAGTGCCATTCTCTGGACGATATAGGTGACTGCTGAAGTTTGGATAGGATGTATGGACCAAAGAGTTGCGCTCAAAACAGCAACAAAAATAGCTTCTTGTTTGGATGAGGCTTGCAGTTTTTGGGTTTCAAATAGACTTTTGATAGTCAAAAACAAAACAAAAGCTGTAAGGATATGGATGAATAGATTAACTACATGATACCCTTCTACTTTGTCCTGATGAAAATACCAATTGAGGGCAAAAGAAAGACAAGCCAGCGGCCTGTAAAAGCTATCACTGCTGTAAGTGCCGTTATCATAGCGGGCATGAAAAGTGCCTTTTATATTTTCCCAATTAATGGTTGTAAGTTTAATTTTAGGATTTTGGGTTATGTTAGGTCCGTCATCTAACTGCCACGATGCATGGAATGTATTGCTGTAAATGATCACCAATAGAATAGATAACAGCAATAAAACAAGCCAGTTGCGACTAATAATTACATAGTTGCCATTCATGCTTTTAACTCTTATTCATTAAAAAAGGGGACATCTGTCCCCTTTTTTAATGAATAATTTAAAATTTGTCAGCTACAAGAAGCTGAGGTGTCTCCAGTCGTCTGATTAAATCGAACGGTGCAATCATAGCCACCAACGGTTACACTTTGGGCTAAACCTACAGTCTCTCCTGTAGTGTTGACACTTAGACCAACTTCTTCATTTTCGTCACCAACATAGCAAGTAATATTGGTGGTATTATCACCGGCATAACTCGCAGCAAGCTGATTCACGCATGTTTTGAGTTCTGCTGTTGCCCCTTGTATAGCCGCATTCCTCTTGTATTTGGTGTACTGGGGGATGGCGATGGCCGCCAGGATTCCGATGATGGCCACGACGATCAGCAGTTCGACCAGGGTAAAACCTTCCTCCTTCTTCCTTCGGCTAAGCATAGACTTCCTCCTTTGATCTAGGTAAAAAAACAGTTTGTTCTCAATAAGTCTTGGCAGCGTTGACTGAAGGGGGATTCTTCACTCGAAGACTCGTTCAGAATGACAAACTAAGACTACGGGTTATGATGTGTCATCCTGAGTGAGTCTGCGAACGAAGGATCTCTCTGCCAAGACATATTGAGATGTTACAAGAGACCTTTGTAAACACAATGAAATTTTGTAAAAACCTATTCGATAAAAAATAGAGGGTCAACCTTTTAATCGTGGAAAAAACGTGAAATTGTGCCGTTATTGATATCAGGGTTCGCAGGAGACATCCCCATCCGCAGAGAATTCACAGGTTACATCGAGCCCGCTCAAGTATAGCCGGCCGGCCGGTCAATAATGATCCCGATGTGTTTATTATTATGCATTTATCTGCAGGTCAAGTGTTAGAACATGGAAAAAATATGAAATTAGTTGCAGTCATTCATTAGGAAAGTTTCCGATTGCACATGACCAGGACCTTGAAGCGGCCTTGACTCTCTTTCTGCCGCAGAAACAGATCGTTTCTGGAGCAGAGCCTGCTCGCTATGTTGCTGCCGATGCCGGTTCCCTTGGTCACTCTGGGGTTTTTATCGTTTTTGAGGAAAAAGTAGGGTCGCCCTGTGGCCGTGCCGGTCCTGATGATGATGCTGGACCCGGCATATTTCACCGCATTCTCCAGCAAAATAAAGAGCAGGGTCTGGACTTCCAGGATATTCCCCTTGAAGACTGCCTTCTGCAGTTTGCTCTTTACTTCGAGTTTTTTTTCCCGGGCAAAGCGGGGCAGGATATTCTCGGTGAGTGTCTTAAAGTCCAGGGGCTCCTGGCTTCGTTCTTCAAAGCTAAAATCATCCATGATTTTGATGAGCTGCTGGAAGTCGTTTTCAAATCGAAGAGTGGCCTCCTCGATTCTGTCCAGGGCTTTGGGGCTGTTTTTCTGCCGCAAAAGTTCCACGTTGACCTTCTGCACGGCCAGAAAGTTGCCCATCCTATGGGATACGGCCTTGACCAGGATATCCTGAAATTCGGAGACTTCCTGCTTATGTCTCTGATATCGCCGAAAAAGTTCATAAAAGACATAGGAGACCACGATGACCAGTATGAGTTCCCAGAGCACGATATAATAGAAAAACTGTGTTAGCTGATCCAGGTCATGGGGTTTGGGGGAAGTGGCGTAGGTGTGATGCAGGTAGAGAATGGCGATATCCAGGACACAGAGGTACAAAAAAAAGATCAGGGCGAAATTGAGGACGATCTTTTTGTCTTGCTTCATTTCAAACGGTAGCCATGTCCTTTATGGGTTTCAATGCTTTCAAAAGGCAGGATCTTTCTGAGTTCCTTGATATAGGTTCGCAGGACATCGTCACCGACCACTGCGTCGGACCAGACCGTATCCATGATCTTTTGTTTTGCAACCAGTTTGCCTTTTTCTTTGATCAAGAGCCTGAGCAGGTCCCAAGTCCTTCTGGTAAGGCTTATTTCCTGACCGGATTTCAAGACCCGGCCCGCGCTTAGGTCCACCTCGACATCACCGATCAGGCAGCTTTGATTCTGGTATGACCGCTTCAAGAGGGCCTTGAGCCTTATGATCAGCTCCCTGGGATTGAAGGGCTTGGTCAGGTAATCATCGGCCCCGATGTGGAAACAGGCTTCCTTGTCCCCTATTTTCTGCTTGGCGCTGATGATCAGGGCGGGGATATCGATGCCCCTGGACCGGATGTCCTGTAAAATCTGTTCCCCGGGTTTGTGTTTGAGTATCAGGTCCAGGACCAGGAGATCGAATATATTCAGATTAAGATCAGCAAGCTTTCGTTCATCGCTGAACCAGGTCACGCTGAATTCATTGAGTTCAAAAAACTCGATCAGGCTTTCGGCCAGTGCCTGATCGTCTTCAATCAAAAGGATGTGGGGCATCTTTGGAAACCCATTCGATTGCGGCGTGTTTACCCTTGCTAACACTGAAGACAAAGCATACCCTACCCAAAAAACGGCCGAGCCGCAAATTGCAGGCAGTCCAGCAAAGAATTTTGACCACGGCGCTCACAGCGACCACGGCGCCGGAAAAAGGCTGGGTGGTGGGTGCACCAAATTGTAAAATCGGCGACTTATATGCTACATATCGGACGTAAACGACACTATATTTAGGGCGGTTATCTATTCTGACAGCCTGACCCGGGGAAGAGCAAGGATCAGATCCATCATATCCAGCTTATTTTTTGTCAAATATTTTTTGCAGGAGAATAGTTGTTGAAATATATCATCGGACCGATTCTGTGCGCCTTTATCGGCTGGTTCACCAACTATCTGGCCATCAAGATGCTCTTTCACCCCAGGAAGCCGAAGCGCATTCTGGGCTGGACTCTGCAGGGGCTTTTCCCAAAACGTCAGGCTGAACTGGCCGATCTCCTGGGGGATATAGTGGAAAAGGAGCTGGTCAATCATGAGGACATCCAGCGCGTGATCCAGGATCCGGCCTTTCATCGGAGGATCCGGATTCTGGTGGATACCTATGTCTCCAGATTCCTGCAGAAGAAGCTCTCCCGCGTCCATCCGCTGCTGGCTTCCCTGCTCCAGGGAAGGGTTTTGGATAAAATCCGGGACCTGGTCGTGGACGAAGTCGAGCGCTTTATCCCGGATATGCTGGAGAAAGCGGCCCAGGAACTGGAAAGCAGATTCGAATTCAGCGCAATTGTCCGGGAGAAGATCGCGGGATTCTCCATTGAAAAACTGGAAAAGGTTATTTTTGACCTCATGAAAAGGGAATTTCGATTTATCGAGATGGTCGGCGGGGTATTGGGACTGGCGGTCGGCACTGTTCAGTCCGTGTTTTTTTATCTTATGTCCTGATCCAGTTTTGCGCCCCCCTGTTTTTCATGGTCCTTCATTTATTCTAATAATTGATGATACAAGATTGCTCAAGAAAGAATGGGTCTTGTCCACGAATGCTCACGAATTTCCACGAATTTAAGAAAAGAAAATTTCAGCCTGCTGATCGCAGGCAGAAAAGCTTCATCCCGCTATCGCGGGAGTTCCTCTCCGCTAGGCGATCGTTCTTTATGCAGGCAGATTAGGCTTGTGGAAATTTGTAACATCTAAACTTGTGTCCGTCCCTGCGTTCTGGTAATTTATCTATATGTTCAAACCGAAACTCAGTGTTTTACCTCCTGCCCAAAAAGCCCTTTGGGAAGAACTTCAAAGTACACCGGACTCGTTTGTCCTCTATGGAGGAACAGGACTTTCCTTGCGGTTGGGACACAGATCTTCAGTAGATTTTGATTTCTTTTCCTCTGACCCTTTTTCTCCGGGAGATTTGCAAGAAATGGTTCCCTATCTCCGAAGAACAGAGAGGCTTCAGTCAGAGCCTAATACCTTGACCTGTCTTGTTCACCGTAGGAATAATCCGGTCAAAGTCTCTTTTTTTGGAGGGATTCACTTTGGACGTGTCGGTTCTCCTGAGCAGGTTCTTGGTCCTGGAATTTGGGTAGCTTCCTTGTTGGATATTGCCGCCACAAAACTTAAAGTCATCCAGGAGAGGGCTGAAGCAAAGGATTATCGAGATATAGCAGCATTGCTGGACCATGATTTGACTCTTGGTTTGGCATTGCAAGCAGCTATGGGGATCTACGGGACTACTTTTAATCCAATGATCAGTCTGCGGGCTTTGACCTATTTTGAGGATGGCGATTTGAGAACATTAGACCAACATGTTAAAAAACTCTTGCAAAGGGCTGTTGCGGGTATAGATCTCGGAAATTTGTCTCCAATAGAATTGAAATCAAAACGACTCGACAATGGAGGAGGGATAATGTGAGAACTTTGTCTGAGGTTGCAAAACGGCTGATGTGGTGGAAAAATGTAGAAGAGGTTTTTCAGGATGAGTCTCGATTGATTGCCCAAATCATGGTTTTTGGGGATCTTGAAGACACCATGGCCATGCTTCGGCAGTATACCCGCAAAAAGTTAAAGCAAGTTTTGGATGACCCTCCCCCCGGGGTCTTTACCCCACAGGCCTGGACTTTTTGGCATCTTTATTTAGGTGAGAACTTTCGGCCTTTGCCACAGAGGTTCATCAAAACAGCATATAATGATGACACAGTCAAAAATCAATCCAAAATCCAGACAAATGTCTGAATGGTCCCTTCAATCATGCATTTCCCGGATCCCCTTCACCAGGAACCTTATACCAGCCAGACTCCACTTTTTGACAAGGAGAATGTATGCCCGATTTGAGCAGATCGCTGGGAGTACAGTATCTGCAGCAGACCAAATTCGACAGGGAGACACTGATGGGCCGTTCCAGGCTGCGCATCGAGCCGGCTCCGCTGTACAAGGTCTACCGGGATGTCGAAAGGGTGGCCCTGCCGGAACCTGAATTGCCGCAGGTAAATCTGGAGGAACTTTTTAAAAATAGACGTTCCAGGCGCAGTTTCGCACCAAAACAGATTTCCCTGCAGGACCTGGCCGGACTGCTCTGGGCCGGACAGGGCCTGACCGCACAGACCCTGGGGCACGAACTGAGAACCTCGCCTTCAGCCGGGGGCCTGTACCCCGTGGAGACCTATCTCTGTGTGCAGAGGGTCGCGGAGCTCAGGCCGGGCCTCTATCATTTCAACGTCAGGGATTTCGCACTGGAGCTCCTGGAAGAAGGCGATTTCGGTCCCGGCCTGGCCCGGGCCGGTCTGGGCCAGGGGTTCATGGCCCGGGCCGCGGTCGATTTTTGCTGGACCGCGGTTCTCAGGCGAAACATGGTCAAATACGGGCACCGGGGGCTGCGCTATGTCTTTATGGATGCCGGGCATATCTGCCAGAACGTGGTCCTGGCCGCAGAGGCGCTTGGGCTTGGCCAGTGTCCGGTGGGGGCCTTTTTCGATGACGAGGCCAACGCACTCTTTAAGCTCGATGGTCAGGAAGAGAGCCTGATCTACTTCTTGAGCCTCGGGGCGAAGGGGGATTGATTACCTGGAACCTTTTGGATTGCGAGCGAAGCCCGCTTTGGATATATTTATTTTTTTTGCCCCGAAGGGTCTTCCCCTTCGGGGCAAAAAAATTAATCCCAGCTGCGCTTGTCTTCGATGGGCCTGAACTGCGGCGGCATGGTCCCGGGTTCCAGGACCTGAAGATCGGGCCGGATTTTGATCTTTTCCCTGAAGGTGTGCAGCAGATCTTCTTTTCGCTTGAAATTGGAGACCTCTATGTAGAGGGTGGCCTCGTCAATGCCTCCGGGATTGGTCACTTCCAGCTGCCAGCGTTTGATTTCCTCGAATCTGGCAATGACCTGTTCGATCTGGTGCGGATAGACGAACAGGCCTTTGATCCGGGCCGTTGTGTCCACCCGGCCGATGATCCCCCCCAGTCTGGGCGAGGTCCGGCCGCACTGGCAGGCGGACCGTTCGATAAAGGAGAGGTCTCCTGTGGCCAGCCGGATCAGGGGGTAGGTCTTGTTGAAGGCGGTGACCACCACTTCTCCCACCTCGCCGTCCTTCAAGGGAATCCCTGTGTCCGGGTGGCAGATCTCTATGAAGGACCTGTTGGCCATATGCAGGCCGTTGCGGTGGTAACATTCGTAGCCGATGCAGCCGACATCTGCTGTTCCGTATCCCTGGCGCATGATGAGGTCGAATTTTTTTTCCAGGGTGTTTCTGACTTTTTCCGGGACTTTTTCAGCGGTGACAAAGGCCACTTCCAGGAAAAGATCCTTGCGCAGGTTCAAGCCCGATTCCTCGGCCTTCTGGCCCAGGTGCATGAGATAACTGGCCGTGCCCACATAGCCCGTGGTCCTTAGTTTCTGCATGATTTCCAGCTGGGTGTTTGTGTTCCCCGGCCCGGCGGGGACAACTGCGCATTCCAGGTTCCGCAGAGGGTCTTCAAACATCAGACCGGCCGGATTGAAATGGTAATTGAAACAGTTTTGCACCACGTCCCCTGATCTGAATCCTGCTGCGTAAAAGCCTTCGGTCCAGCCCCAGTAGTCAGGGACCCGGTCTTCGGGATCAAAGATCGGGCCGGGCGAAAGAAAGATCCGGTTCATTTTGCCCAGATCTTTGGTCAAAAGCCCCCCCAAACGGGGACCCATGGATTGCAGAAAGATAAGTTCCTTCTTTTTAAGGATAGGAATATGCTTGATGTCACTGAGCTCTTTGAATTTATTGACATCGAACTGGGCCCGGTCAAACCTCTTTTTGACCTCTTCGGAATAGCGGTAGGCGTATTTGAGCATGTCTTTCAACTGGATGCGGTAGAATTGAGCCCGTTCAGAGGTATCCAGGACTTCGAGGCGGCTGTAAATGCCCTCGGTTCTATCTTTTCGAGTCATAATCGTCTGCTCCTTGATTCTCCCGTTTGGTTATGAATACAAATTATCAAATATCATAAGCATGAAAACAAATGAAGCAAGGGGTCTATTGATTCAATTTTGTTTTTTTCGCAAGCAAAGAATGGGTTTATATGCGGGATCGAAGATGTAACAGCCTTTTCACCTCTGGGCCCTGGAAAAAATCAGGAAGCCGGTGTGGGCCACCATCCGGTCCTCGGGCCGGAGCCGCTCGGGAACCGGCTTGTATCGCCGCAGCAGGATTTCCAGGACTTCCGTGTCGGTGCAGGGTTTCGCCTCCAGGGCCGCGAGCAGCCGGGCGACCTGATTCATGGTCGGGAGCAGGAATCCGAAGGGGTGACCGTTCTTGACCGCGCAAAGGACCTGGTCCAGGTAGTCCCATGGTGTCCGGACGTCGATGAAGACCGCATCGGCCCCTTCCACGGCAAAACCTTCCTCGATATCCTTTTCCTGTAATTCGACCCGGTGCAGCAAGCCGACTCTGGTCAGGTTCTTGACACACAAGGTCTTGAATTCAGGCCTTCGCTCAAAGCTGTAGACCTTTCCCTGATCACCCACGAACCAGGCCAGGGCCATGGTCAAGGCCCCGGAACCGCAGCCTGCTTCGATGACCCTCGAGCCCGGGCCGATACCGAGTTTGAGCAGGATGTAGCCGATCTCCTTGGGATAGATGATCTGGGTCTTTCTCTCAATGCTTTTGAGCAGATCGTAGAGGCTGGGCTTCAGGACCTTGTAGTTCCTTCCCAGGTGGGAGGCGATGCACTGTCCGTAAGTCAACTCGCAGATATCTTTGAGCTTCAGCTTTCCGTCATGGGTATGGAGTTCTTCTTCAGGATCAAAAACCCGTAAATATCGCTTGCCCTTAGGGCTCACCAGTTGTATGAGTTCACCTGGGGTGATCATTTGGCCTTGTCCTTTCCCAAAATTAATTTTAGACAGATTCAATTGACGTTTCCTGAAAAAAAGCAACTCAGGCCGACAGAGACAGCCTGTTTGCCGGAAAACCGAAACCGGAGCAGCGATATCAGTTCCTCCCCGCCGGAATTCATAACCCGGGGAGGAGGGGGAGTCAATTGTTTTGAAGAGAGCGGAAATACAAGAACCTTTGCAAATAGCTGAGAAACTGATAAGATACGAACCGGGCATCGAATTTAGATTCCAGACAGGCAGAGCCGCAGACCATAATCCAGTTTGAGCCTCCGCCTCTTTGATCCAAAGGGCGCAAACTGGATATTGGAAATTGAACAAGAGATATTTTAAAGAAGCATACGTTGTATTATAATTGAGGAGCATATGGCTACAACCAAACGGAGAAAGATGTTCATCAGTGTTTTGCCGGGTGAGCAGATCGAAGTCGCCTTGACCAGGGACGGAAAAGTCCAGGAATACTACGTGGAGATGCTCCAACAGGCCAAGACCAAGAGGAATATCTACAAAGGGATCGTCAAAAACATAGATGCCTCACTGCAGGCCGCCTTTGTTGATTACGGGGAACAGCGCAACGGATTTCTACAGGTGGACGAAGTCCATCCCGAATACTATCAGCCCAATGTCAAACCGGCCAAAGGATACAAGTACCCGCTTCTGCAAAAAGCACTCAAACCCGGCCAGGAACTTCTGGTTCAGGTGGGCAAGGAGCCCACCGGAAACAAGGGAGCCTTTCTGACAACCTATCTGTCTTTGCCCGGCAGATACTTTGTCCTGACTCCGGGTCGTGAACAGCTGGGTGTCTCCAGAAAGATAGAGGATGAAAAAGAAAGAGCCAGGCTCAAGGACCTGATGAGTGAGTTGAAACTGGATGAAGGGATCGGCGTTATCTTGCGAACCGTGAGCTCCGACCAGAATAAAACCAATCTTTCAAGGGACTTACAATTTTTAAAACGCCTCTGGGAAGAGGTCCGGAAGAAAGGGGTCTCCGGAAAGGCGCCCTGTTTGATCTATGAGGAGAAAGATCTGGCTTTTCGCGCGGTCCGGGACTACCTGACCCCGGAGGTCAGTGAAATCTGGGTGGATCACGCAGAAACGGCCAAACAGGTCCAGGACTTCGTGGCCCTGGCCTATCCAAGGCGCAAGAGGATGGTCAAAAAACACCTGGACACGGATAAGCTGCTCTTTGAGCGCTTCAATCTCCAGCGCCAACTGGAGACGGTCTACAACCGCAAGGTGGTTCTGCCCGGCGGCGGAGAAGTGGTCTTTGATCAGACCGAAGCCCTGATGGCGGTGGATATCAATTCCGGAAAAATGAGCAGCAATTCGGGTTTCAAGGATCTGGCCCTGAAAACCAATCAGGAGGCGGCCGAGGAAATAGCCCAGCAGTTGCAGTTAAGGGATTTGGGGGGACAGATCGTTATCGACTTCATAGAGATGAAGGATTCCAAACACAAGCGGGAAGTGGAAAAAACCTTACGGGCCGCTCTGAAATCGGACAAGGCCAGGACCACGGTGGGCAGGATTTCGCAGTTCGGTCTTCTGGAAATGGTCAGGCAGCGCATGGGTTCTTCGGCTTTGTCCCTGTCAGTGGAAGACTGCGGGCATTGTCAGGGGACCGGCTATGTGCGCAGTCTGGAATGGAGGTCCCTGCAGGCTATGAAGGAAATATTCAGGAACCTGAGGAGCAAAAAATGTCCGGACCTCCTGGAGTACTACACCGAGCCTGAACTGGCCTTCTACCTGTTGAATCAGAAAAGGAGCAGGATCGGTGAGCTCGAAGCCCAGTTCGGAAAACAGGTCCAGATTCGGGCCAGAAAAGAAAGTTCTTTTCCGTATGAATCTGGATCATAATTCGTTCAGGCACTAATTAAAAAGATATTTGCGAATGGCTGACTCCAAAATACTGCTGCATATCTGCTGCGGACCGTGCGCGATCTACCCGCTGCAGCAACTTCAGGGACAAGGATATGAGGTCCTTGGTTTTTTCTACAACCCGAATATCCATCCTCTGCAGGAGTACCTGAAACGAAGGGAAGGAGTGGAGCAGGTAGCAAAAAGGTTCGGGATCAGGGTCATCTATCCAGATGAGGAATACGATCCGGTCCTGTATATGAGACGGGTGGCCTTCAGGGAGAATTCACGCTGTCTGCTCTGTTATCAGCTGCGACTGGAAAAGACCCTGGCCATCGCCAAACGGGGAAGATTCTCCTTCTTCAGCTCCGCCCTCCTCTACAGCAAGCACCAGAAACACGACGAGATCGCCTCTCTGGCCCGGGATCTGGCCGGAGAAGGCAGCGTAAGCTTCTTGTACCAGGACTTCAGGAACGGCTGGCGGCAGGGGATTGAACTGAGCAGGCAGTGGAACATCTACCGCCAGGATTACTGCGGCTGTCTGTACAGCGAGTTTGAGCGCCGGAAAGGCTTGCTGTCCCGAAACAAAGGCTGATATATTTTTTTTCGGCACCAGCCTGTATTCAATTTTCAAGCCTCGAATTTAAAGATGCACCTCTATGTCCATGTCCCCTTTTGCCGGAGCAAATGTGCCTACTGCGGCTTCGTCTCCTACCCCTATGACAGGGGCAGGGTCGAGGACTATCTCCAGGCCCTGACCGAGGAAATCAGGGTCCTTGGCAAGAGGTGGCAAAGACCGGAGATCTCCAGCCTGTACGTAGGGGGAGGGACTCCGAGTCTCCTGGCGCCCTTTGAGCTGGAAGGGATCTTCCGGGCAATCCGTGACAGCTTTTCTGTAAAGCCGGAATTGGAATTCACCCTGGAGGGCAATCCCGAATCCATAGGGTCCCCGGATTATCTCGGGCAGTTGCGGAGATTGGGGGTCAACCGCCTGAGTCTGGGGCTGCAGAGTCTGAATAACGAAAGCCTTGTCTTTCTGGACCGGAGGCACACGGCCGAACAGGGCATCGAGGCCTGCCGGCTGGCCAGGGAGGCGGGGTTCGAGAATCTGAGCGTCGACCTCTTGTGGTCCATTCCGGGACAGGACCTCAGCGGGTGGCTTGTCGAATTAAAGACCCTGGCCGATCTCGGAATCCGTCACATATCCTGCTATGCCCTCGGACTCGAACCCGGAACCGTGCTCGAAGGCCTTGATCGATCCGGAGACGTTTTCTGGCCGTCCGAGGAGGATCAGGCCCGGATGTATCTCCAGGGGATCAGTCTCCTTTGGGAAAAGGGGCTCAGGCAGTATGAAATCTCCAATTTCGCAGTCGAAGGGTTTGCCTGCAGGCACAACATGGGTTACTGGCTCGGCCGGGATTATCTCGGATTCGGTCCGGCAGCCGTCTCCACAGTCGGGACCCGCCGCTGGAAGAACCCGGAAGGACTCCAGGACTACCTCAAGGCTCCGGCCGGCGGTCGGAGCCGGTCAGGCGGGGAAGAGACCGGTGTCCGGGAACAGATAAATGAGTTGCTCATGCTCAGGCTGCGGACCACCCGTGGATTGCGGCTGAAAGAGTACTTTGAGCTGGCCGGCCGGGATCTGCTTGCCGAAAACAGGCTTTTGATCAATGAGTTGGAGCGAAAAGGCCTGATCGTACGTCAACAGGGTCGCCTTTGTCTGACCCCGGAAGGCATGCTGGTCAGCGACAGCCTGATAACCGGATTCTTTGTTTGAGTGAACAGAATAAAGAGGCAAATTAGAAAGCGTGGTTTTGCCAACTGCAGGTATTAAAGGAGCCTAGGATGAATGGGGAACAAGAACTGATTCTGCTCATGGACGTCGGCAACACCAATATAAAGATCGGTCTGGCCGGGGGAAATAGGATCGTCCATTCCTTCGTCCTGCCGACAACCCTCCAGGAGACCAGTGATACCCTGGGTTTGAAGATAGTCGACCTCTGCAGCTATCTCCAGCTGAAGGCCGGAGATATCCGGGCCTGGATGGTGTCATCGGTTGTTCCGCCGTTAGATGAACTGATCAGGCGGTCGGGTGAGACCTATAGCCGCTGTCCGGTCTTGTTTGTGCCCGAGGATGTGCCTCTGCCTTTGACCAATTACTACACCCGCCCCCAGGAGGTAGGAGCAGACAGGCTGGTGACCGCCTATGCCGCCCGGGAGCTTTTCGACACCCCGGGGCTGATGGTGGTTGATTTCGGGACCGCCACCACTGTGGAGTGTGTTCAGGACAGGGGATATCTGGGGGGATTGATCTGTCCCGGGGTCTTGTCTGCGCTCAATGCCCTGGGTGGAAAGACGGCCAAACTCCCCAGGATAAGCCTTGAACTCGATTCAGAGGAGATCAGGATCGGGGCCAGCACTGCACAAAGCCTGACCCAGGGGTTTGTGTTCGGCTTTGCTTCCATGATCGAAGGTCTCTGTCAGAAGTTGAGGAACAATCTCCAGGGCGAGGTGACGGTTGTGGCCACCGGGGGCTTTGCCAGGAAAATCCAGCCGGTCTGCCCCAGCCTGCAGGAAGTTCGGGAAGACCTCCTCTTGAAGGGTCTGCTCCTGGCCCACGGGTTATAAGACAGAGGTCAGCCCTGCCTCTGGCAGGCCTGACATATAAGTATTGAATATTTATGATAATAACTGATAGACTTTTATCTCATGTTGTTGATTTCGATTGCTGCCAGTTTTATCAATGAGAAGAAACTCCAGTTTTGAGCATTGGCACCTCTTTGCGAACCGGGCAACAGGGTTTTCTTGCGCGACCTCGCTTAGAAAACCGAGAGCCGGAAGCGTTTAAGCGCAAGAGAGCCCTGTGACCGGATCGCATTCTGTGATGGAGTTTTATACGAGCGGGGCCTCTGGCCGCCGGAACGGCCAGTCTGATCGAGTCTGAAACTTCAATGCCTTACGGTGAAGTTTCACAAGAGCACTTTGCTACCTTAATCTTGAAACCAATTTTTTTTTCACCAGGAGGCGAGTATGAGCACGATTATCGATGTTTTGGCCAGAGAAATTCTGGACTCCCGAGGGAATCCGACGATCGAAGTGGAAGTGGAGCTGGAATCGGGGATCGTGGGCAGGGCCGCGGTGCCTTCCGGCGCCTCCACCGGAACCAGGGAGGCCCTGGAACTCAGGGACAAGGACAAGGAACGCTACAACGGGAAAGGGGTGATCATGGCCGTGGCCAATGTCCAGGAAAAGATCGGTCCGGAACTGATCGGTTTCGACTCCCTGGTCCAGTTGGATATAGATCAGATGCTCCTTGACCTTGACGGCACGGAAAACAAGACCAGTCTCGGGGCCAATGCGATTCTCGGTGTCTCCCTGGCAGTGGCCAGGGCGGGTGCCGATTACCTGGGACTCCCGCTGTTCCGGTATCTGGGCGGGGTAGGTGCCAGGACCCTGCCCCTGCCCCACATGAACGTCATCAACGGCGGGGCCCACGCCCCGAACAATCTGGACATCCAGGAATTTCTGATCATGCCCCAGGGAGCGGACACTTTTTCCGAGGGGCTCAGAATGGGGGCCGAGACCTTCCATGCCTTGAAGAAGATCTTGTCCAGGGATGGTCACATCACCTCAGTCGGAGACGAAGGGGGCTTCGCCCCGAATCTGGAAACCCATGAACAGGCCTTTGCCTATATTGTGAAAGCCATTGAAGAGGCCGGATACCAACCAGGCAAAGACGTCACCCTGGGCATCGATGCGGCGGCTTCCGAGTTCTTTGAACAGGGAAGCTACATCTTGACCGGTGTAAAAAAACAATTGAACTCCCGGGAGCTGGTGGACTACTACCAGGACCTCTGCTCCAAGTTCCCCATCGTCTCCATAGAAGACGGTCATGCGGAGCAGGACTGGGAAGGCTGGAAGATTCTGACCGAGACACTCGGCTCCAAGATCCAGATCGTAGGCGACGATGTCTTTGTGACCAACCCGACGATCTTTGCCCAGGGCATCGAATCCGGGATAGCCAACTCCATCCTGATCAAGCTCAATCAGATCGGAACCCTGTCCGAGACCTTGACCACCATAGAGCTGGCCAAGAACAACGGCTACACCAATGTGGTCTCCCACCGTTCCGGTGAGACCGAAGACTCCTTCATCGCCGATTTGGCTGTTGCCGTGAACGGGGGCCAGATCAAAACAGGCTCTCTGAGCAGGAGCGACAGGCTGGCCAAATACAACCGCCTGCTGCGCATCGAAGACAATCTGGAAGAGGCGGCCCTGTATCACGGACCGGTTCTCGCGCAGAAATGGGGCCTGATGTAATATCCCGTTTTTTTGCCGATCTAGGGTTTCGAGCAAAAGCAGGGTAACATACAAACAAAAGGTCCGGAAAAGTCTGGATAAGACATGCCGCTATGTGTGCCAGGCATACTGATCCAATTTCGGATTGTTTATCAAGGCCGGGCGGACTCTTGCTTAGCACGACTATTTTAAGAAAAACAATATAGTTGACAACAAGAAAGATTCGGGTTTACCAAGGTCTGGTTTTTGCGATTTATGCTGCTGACTTAAATGTCGATCCTGATCAGGAGAGAGGGATAGCCTGTTCAACCCATGAAGAAAGGAGAAAGGTCTATGACGGCAAAACTGATTAAAGGCACAGAGATCAGAGAGGAGATCCTGGAGGAAGTCACCAGGGAAGTGGCCGAGATCAAGGAAAAGCACGGCAGGGTTCCGGGGCTGGTGACCATTCTGGTCGGAGAGAACCCGGCCTCGCAGTCCTATGTGACCCTGAAGATAAAGACTGCGCACCGGGTGGGGTTCAAAGAGATTCAGGACACCAGGTCCGAAGACATCAGTGAAGCGGAACTCCTGGCTCTCATCGATCAGTACAACAAGGACGACTCCATCAATGGCATTCTGGTCCAGCTGCCGCTGCCCAAACACATCGACGAAAAGAAAGTCCTGAATGCCATTGACCCGGACAAGGATGTGGACGGCTTTCACCCGGTCAATGTGGGCCGGCTGATGATCGGCGGGGATGAGGTCAAGTTTCCCCCCTGCACTCCGGCCGGGATCCAGGAGATGATCGTCCGGGCCGGCGTGGAGACCAGCGGGGCCGAAACTGTCGTGGTCGGGCGCTCCAACATCGTGGGCAAGCCTATCGCCAACATGATGCTTCAAAAAGGACCAGGAGCCAACTCCACCGTAACCGTGGTCCACACCCGGACCAAGGATATGGAGGCCCACTGCAAGCGAGCCGATATCCTGATCGTGGCCGCCGGAGTCCCGGGACTGGTCAAACCGGAATGGATCAAGCCCGGGGCCTGTGTCATCGATGTCGGTGTGAACAGGGTCGGAGAGAAACCGAGCAAGAAGGATCCAAGCAAGATGGTGGCCATTCTGCAGGGCGATGTTGATTTCGACAAGGCCAAGGAAATAGCCGGTTCCATCACACCGGTGCCCGGCGGGGTCGGACCCATGACCATCACCATGCTCATGCGCAACACCCTGCGTTCCTTGAAATATCAGCTGGGCATTGCTTAGACGGATAAACCGGAGGTTCCAGGTTCACGGTTCACCGTTCACGGTTAAGAAGGAAAAGAGAGGTTTTTGAGCTGACCAAAATCTTTACTTCTCAATTTCTTCTTCTACAAATCGTGAACCCGGAACCGTGAACCTTATTCATCAAGTCGAGACCGGCCTGGAAGGCCTGCAGATTGGCCCGCAACTTACCCTGATTCATCTTTGCGCCGAGAAACATTTCCAGTGACTGCCGGTTCAGCGGCAGCAGGTCGGTTCCGGCCAGGGCCCTGATGAAGATACTATTTGCCAGGATTCGGATTTCCAAGTTCGAAGGCCTTTTCTCCGGCCGGAATGAACCAGGATTTTGCAGCCAGCGCATCGACCCAGGATCCGATCTCTTCCAGCCCGGGATAACTCTGCCGGCCAGGCGCATGTCTCGTTCCCCGTTCTTGGTTCTTAGATCTCGATTCCTCGTATCGCCCTCTGTTTTGTATATAATAGGTCAGACCTGCCAGAGGCAGGGCTGACCGCACTCCTCACTTCTCACTCCTTACTTCTCCTCATTCGCCCTGATCGCCCCGGCCGGGCAGATGGAGGCGCAGACCCCGCACCCGGAGCAGGCCGCCCGGTCGATGGCCGCTTTTTTCGCCGTCTGATCCCGGTTCAGACCCGGGCATTGTAAAAAGATACAGCCAAGAATTGACAGTGGCAGACTGGCCAGGGGATTACAACAGAAATTTTTCCGGGTTCAGCCACGACAGGCTCGAGCATACCTTGGAGATCCAGTCTTCAAGTCTCGGTTGATTAAGCAACTATGTTTATTTAAATTCCTCTTGACCTTTTGCTTTCGGATTGGTAAATTACAATGTTCGTGACCAGTGAGCCTGTTTTGAAACGGAAAAAAAACTGCTTTCCGGTTGCTAAACCAGCGGCTTTCAATTCTTTTACAGGCTGTTTTGGTCTTTAAGACAAAGATATAACCTTTGTGAACTTTAATTCTGTGGAGGGTAAAAAAATGGACAACTATTACAAGATTCGGGAATTTCATTGCACGACCAAGGCCAAGCACGGCGTGGGCGCCCTGAGCTCTCTTGCCGATTCCATCAAGGAACTGGGCGGGAACAAGCCCCTGATCGTCACCGATCCGGGAGTGGTTGCCGCCGGTTTGCTGGAGATGGTGACCCAGAAGCTGGAAACGGCCGCTATCGAATATGCGGTCTTTGATCAGGTGGTTCCGAATCCCTACATTGAGACAGTGGGTCAGGCCACCAAGGTCTACACCGACAGCAAATGTGATTGTCTGATCGGCCTTGGCGGCGGCAGTTCTATGGATACGGCCAAAGGGGTCGGGGTGGAGGTCACCCATGACGGGAATATTCTTAAATGGGAAGCGGCTGAGCGGGATCTGGAACGCAGGATCGCACCCCTGATAACCATTCCGACCACGGCCGGAACCGGCAGCGAAGTGACTGTCTGGGCGGTCATCACCGACCCGGACCGTAAATTCAAATTTAACGTCGGCGGACCTCTTATGGCCCCGCACATCGCCATCGTCGATCCCGAACTCCATGCCAGCATGCCCCCGCATGTCACCGCCGGAACCGGCATGGACGCCCTGTGTCACGCCATCGAATGCTATACCTGCCATTATGCCCAGCCGCACACCGACGCCGCCGCCCTTTTGGCCATCGAATACTGCGGGAAATATCTGCGCCGGGCAGTGGGCAACGGACAGGACATGGAGGCCAGGTACTACATGGCTATAGCCGCCCATCTGGCAGGGGTCTCCTATGGGACAGAGAGTGCCGGGGCGGTGCATGCCCTGACCCAGACCCTGGGCGGGATCATGCCTGAACTTCATCATGGTCCGGCGGTGGGAGCCACTCTGGGCGCTTTCATGGAGTACAACTGGATCGGCCGGCCCAAAAAGTTCAGGAGAGTGGCCCAGGCCCTGGGGGTCGATGAGAACGGCCTTTCCGATCACGATGCCTGTCTCCTGGGGGCCGAGGCGGTCTATGAACTGGCTGAAGACATCGATATTCCGTCGCTTGGCGATCTGGGGGTCAAGGAAGAGGATATACCGTTGCTGGCCAAAGAGGCGGCCAATGATCCGCAGACCCCGGGAAATCCCAGGGACATCGATGCGAGCGGGTATGAGTGGATGTACAAGCGCTGCCTGGGCCTCATCTAATCCGGATTTTCCCCGGGGCTCAAAGCTCCGGGGAAATCTGGATATAAATGAAAAAAAATTAAATCAAAAAAAAGCCCGCTCCTGATGAACGGGCTTTTCATGGCTTTTCTGGCGGAGAGGGAGGGATTTGAACCCTCGAAGGAGTGTTAGCCCCTTACGCGCTTAGCAGGCGCGCGCCTTCAGCCAGCTCGGCCACCTCTCCGACAAAACAATAAATGGCGTCCCCAGGGGGATTTGAACCCCCGTTACCGGCGTGAGAGGCCGGCGTCCTGGGCCAGCTAGACGATGGGGACGCTGTGTGTGGTGGGTCGTGCAGGATTCGAACCTGCGACTCTCGGCTTAAAAGGCCGATACTCTACCAGCTGAGTTAACGACCCACACAAAGAGCTAAATGTTACGGAAGATAGGGTTGTTTGTCAAGCCGGAAAATAATGGTCCAACCCGGGTCAGGCCTATTCCCTGATCGGTTTTCCGGTTATCCTCTCCTGGCCGTTCATGTAAGGGCTCAAAATTTCAGGAAGAAGAATGGAACCGTCGGCCTGCTGGCAGTTTTCGATGATCGCCAGAAGGGTCCGGCCGATGGCCAGCCCGGAACCGTTCAAGGTGTGCACGAATTCCTTCTTTCCGGCTTCTGTTGGTTGATAGCGGATATTGGCCCGCCTGGCCTGGAAGTCTTCGAAATTTGAACAGGAGGAGATCTCCCTGTAGGTGTTCTGTCCCGGGAGCCAGACCTCGATGTCATAGGTCTTGGCCGCGGAAAATCCCAGGTCGCCGGTGCACAGGGTAACCACCCGGTAATGGAGTCCCAGGAGCTGGAGAATGGATTCCGCATGGGAGAGAAGCGTTTCCAGTTCCTGGTAAGAGGTCTCTGGGTGGGTGAATCTGACCAGTTCCACCTTGTTGAACTGATGCTGGCGGATGAGCCCCTTGGTATCCTTGCCGTATGAGCCGGCTTCTGAACGGAAGCAGGGGGTGAATGCGGTGTAGGCCAGGGGCAGGCTTTCCTCGGGAATGACTTCATCCCTGTGGATGTTGGTCACCGGGACTTCCGCGGTGGGGATCAGATAGTAGTTCCAGCCCTGGAGTCTGAAGAGGTCCTCCTCGAATTTCGGGAGCTGCCCGGTTCCCTGCATGCTCTTTTGGTTGACGATGAACGGGGGAAGGACTTCCAGGTAGTTGTTGTCCCTGGTTTGTATGTCGAGCATGAAGTTATACAAGGCCCTTTCCAGCCTGGCGGCCCAGCCCCAGTACAGGGTGAAGCGGCTGCCGGTGATCTTCGAGCCCCGATCAAAGTCCAGACCCCCGAGTTCAGGCCCGAGTTCCCAGTGCGCTTTGGGTTCAAAGCTGAATTTTGGCTTTTCCCCCCAGGTCTTGATCTCCAGATTGTCTTCATCAGTCTCTCCGGCCGGGACGTCGGGATGGGGGATGTTCGGTATCAACAGGCGAAAATCGTGGAGTTCTTCTTCGATTTTTCGCTTTTTGGCGTCGATGTCTTTTATTTTTTGCGAAACAAGACCGAGTTCCGCGATCTGTTCCCCTGCATCAAGCCCTTGCTTTTTCAACTCAGCCACTTTCCCTGAAGCCTGATTGCGGACCATGCGCAGCTCCTCGACTTCCCGGACCATTTCCCTCCTTTTTTCGTCAAGGGTCAGAAAGTCGGCAATATTGAGCTCTGTTTTCCTCTTGTCCAGAGCCTGTTGTACCAGTTCAGGGTTTTGTTGGATCAATTTCAAGTCGAGCATGGCGGGAGTCCCTGTTCGTCTGAGCCGTTTTGAAAGGAATAGGGGCGTAGCACTTCTGCTACGCCCCTATCAGGGAAACCGGGCACCCAGAGGAATCTGTTACCGCTGCTCCCTCTCGGGCCTGACGGGGTTGGCAGTGCCTCTGCCGCCCGGCTTCCCTAAAAATTGTGCTGGCGGAGAGGGAGGGATTCGAACCCTCGGTACCGCTTTAACGGCACACACGATTTCCAATCGTGCTCCTTCGGCCAACTCGGACACCTCTCCTGAAGGAGTTTTATATAGCCGAAAAATTGGTCTTTGGCAAGTTCAAATCTGCGGTCGGGTGCAGACCCGACCGCAGATTTGAACTCTATTTATGCCAACTTCCGGTACAGCTACTCGTTTTCAGTCTTCTTGTCTTCTTTTGGCTGCCAACTGCAGCTGTCTTGGCTCGGTCCTCAGCCCTTGATCCCGAGTTTCGGGAAGACGACCCGGACGATGAAGATCCAGGCGGCCAGGATGAGCAGGAGGGTGCCTATACTTTGCATGGCCTGCATTCCTTTGTTGTTTCAACTTGTTGTTTTCGGTACATGTATTTCGGACCCGTATCGGTATTACAGGGCTATTTCCTGTCCGGTCAAACGCCTGAAGGCCTCAAGGTATCTGTCCCTGGTCTGTTCGATGATCTCTTGGGGCAGCCTGGGGGGGGAAGAGCGTTTGTCCCAGTTGTCGTTCAGCCAGTCCCGGAGATATTGTTTGTCAAAACTGGACTGCCCCTGCCCTGGTTTATAACTGGACTTGGGCCAGAACCTGGATGAATCCGGGGTCAGGACCTCGTCTAT
>JAIPDR010000208.1 GCA_021737615.1 Desulfohalobiaceae bacterium
CTTTAAGTATCCAGCAGGTCTTCAGCTGCCGTCTGGACTGGTATTGTCTCTGACAATCACCCCTTCCGGGGGTCGAAACCGGAACAAGGATTCATCCAGGGATATATCCAGCTGAAGGTCGGAAAATGTCAGCTGATTCCCATTGCCGAAAAAATCCACGAGCAGGATCTGCCTGAGCAGATTCTGCTGCTCGTCTACCCAGATATAAGCCAGGACAAGGCTTGGCTCCGGATTTTTCGGAATCAGCTTGATCTTTTTCCAGCCCTGGTCCATTCCCTGGTCGACCAGGGAATAATCTTCGGCCAGGTCTACGTCCCCGGTGATAAATCGGAGCATGGTCTTTGATTCGAATTTTTCCTTAAGATCGTACTTGTAGGCCACCCCTTCTTCCGGAAAATAGTCCCAGACCACCCGCTTAGTCACTATCAACAGCTCCTGGCCCGGCTTTTCCTCTTCCCAGCGGACAAGCCCGGGTTTCAGGTAGTAGATGGTTCCATGGTGCACCTCCTGTTCCCCGCTGGAGGCATTGGTCAACTCCTGAACAAAATCGGTCTTCAGGCTTTGGATGCTCTGGTATTTTTTCTGAATCGAGCCGCTCACATCAGTCCCCTGAACCGGGCCGGAAGAAAAAACAATGATGCAAAGCAGCGTTAAGAGTGCCGAGAGAAAAGGCTTTAGGTGCATAGGATCGCTCCTTTTTCTGTATATTCAACCCCGGACTTTGAAGCCGGAACCAGAACCTATTCCGGCTTGTCCGGATTGGGAACTATGCCGATAACATTGGGGATCTGATACATGGTGCCCGGGACCTGGGACCAGAAGGTGGTCTTGTCCAGGCCGGCCCACTCCATTTCCATGCTTTCGTTATTAAGATACATCGAGGCCACAGGTCCTCCTTCGACAAACATGCAGGTCCGGATACCGATTGGCAGTTCAAGGAGTCTGTTGTTCAGGTCATGGATCGAACTCGGCGTCCTGCTGAAAATGAAGAAGATCCGATCGTCCTTGTCCTGCGCGATAGAGGCCACACTGAATCGTTTATTTTTGTTGACCCAGACGTTTTTCCGCTTCGAACTGATCATCCTGTAATTTTGAACCACGGTGGCGTACTGTTGGATCTGTTTCCTCCAGTCCGGGGTATTGTCCCGATCGATCAGCTTCACTTGGTCCATATCCCCGGCAAGCGGATTGAACGCGAAAAAGGCGCCGTAATCAGGATGGATGGTTTTATTGTTGAAGTGATCGAAATTCTTCATATAGCCGGTGCTGGTCAGCCGATCTTCCCAGAACATACCGGCATTTATCCCGGCCAGAAGGCCGGACTCCCGGACCCATCCCTTGATGGTCCGCTGCTTGTTGTGGTTTTGCGATGCCGAGAGCAATTTGAACCGGAAATAGGCCGGATCGATCCTCAAAATTGAAATCTCGAACTCTTGGGGTCCATTTTCCTGGTTTCCGGTGAATTCCGCGTAGTCAAGACCGGGAAGGATCTGGTTCCAGGTACCGTCCTCTGCCCTGAGCCCGGTTGCAGTCAACAGCAGGATTATCCCAGATACAGTCCAGAAGTACTTTACGAAGTTCATGATCTCTCTACAAATTTATTTCAGAAAAGCTTTTATAGATCCTTTACCAAACCTCGACGCGGGGAGGTTTGGCTAGAACGGCTCCTTCAGCCAGTATTAAAAGAACAGGTCGCGCATTGCGTATAACTTGCCGGACTTCCTGGTTCGCAGCCACTGCGCGGCCCTAAGGGCCCCCTTGGCAAAGGTCTCCCGGGAATAGGCCCGGTGGGTGATGTCGATCCGCTCCCCGGGTCCCAGGAAATACACGGTATGCTCTCCGACCACGTCTCCGCCGCGCAGAGACTGCAGGCCAATCTCTTTTTCCGGCCTTTCTCCGGTAATCCCCTCCCGGCAGTATCGCTGCGTCTCCTTCCCCTCCCAGCCCTTGGCCCTGGAGAGGGTCTCGGCCAGTTTGAGCGCGGTTCCGCTCGGGGCGTCCTTTTTGTATTTGTGGTGAATCTCCGAGAGTTCGACATCGTAGTCCGGGCCGAGCATCCGGGTCAATTCGGGCAGGAGCTCCAAAAGGACGTTGATCCCGACACTCATATTCGGGGACCAGAAGATGGGGACGACTGCGGCCGCCTCTTCCAGGGCCTTCTGTTGTTCTCTGCTGAATCCGGTGGTTCCGATGACCAGGCTGTTTTTGTGCTTTTGGGCCGCTCTGACCGTGTCCATGGCCGCCTCGGGCTGAGTGAAGTCCACAACCACCGCCCCGGGTGCCTTGGGCAGGAGCCGTTCCAGGTTCGTGTCTTTGGGGCAGCCCAGGTCCTTCAGGTCGTTCAGAAAATCCGGATGCTCAAGGACCCCGGCCAGTTCCAGGTCCTGATCTTTTTGAACCAGGTTGACGAGGGTCGATCCCATCCTGCCTCCGGCCCCCATGATCACCACTTCTGTTTTCGACATAACGCCTGCTCCTTCAGGTCTTTTGTTTCCGGGCGATCAGTTCCAGAAAATCTTCTTCATCAAGGACCGTCGTCCCGAGTTTCTTGGCCCTGGCCAGCTTGGCGCCCGGTTTCTCTCCAGCCAGCAGATAACTGGTTGCTGCCGAGAGAGACTTGACCGGCCGGCCCCCCATCTCCCGGATCAATTCTTCAGCCTGAGAGCGGGTCATGGAACCGAGCTTTCCGGTCAGGACAAAACTTTCGTTCACCAGCGGCTTTTGCGCATTCCCGGAATCCGCTCCCGATTCTGCCGCAGGCCAGAGGCCGATTTCCCGGAAATCCCGCAGAAGCGCCCTGTTTTGCCCGGTTTGAAAAAAGGCGCGGATAGAGCCGGCTATCTCCGGCCCGACCCCCTTTATGGCCGCCAGTTCTTCCTGGCCGGCCGCGGCGAGCTCATCCAGATCCCGGTAGCGGGCCGCCAGGAGTTTAGCGGTCTCGACCCCCACCAGGCGGATTCCCAGGGCAGTAATGATTCTTTCCAGGGTACAGCCCTGAAGCCCCTGCTTCAGGGCCTTCAGCATATTCCCGGCCAGCCTGTCCCCCATCCTGTCCAGGGCGAGCAGGTCTTGCCTGTTCAGCCTGAAGAGATCGGCCGGAGTCCGGACCAGTCCCCTGTCCACAAGTATCTCTATCCACTTCCGACCCAGCCCGTCAATATCCAGTCCGGCTTTGGACACAAAATAGTTGAGCCCCTGGACGAGCTTGGCCGGGCAGCTCAGGTTAAAGCACCGGTACACGGCTTCACCGGGCAGCCTGTCCACCCCGCTTTTGCAGACGGGGCAGATTTCCGGAAAGACGAACTCCTCTTCCAGTCCGCTCCGTTGCTCGATGATGGGCCTGACCACCTCGGGAATGACGTCTCCAGCCCGCTGCACCAGGACCTGGTCCTTGAGCTTCAAGCCCTTGGCTCTGATTTCATCGGCATTGTGCAAGGTGGCCCTGGAGACCGTGACCCCTCCCAAAAGCACCGGCCTGAGTCTGGCCACCGGGGTCAAGGCCCCTGTCCGGCCCACCTGGACCTCGATAGCCTCCAGGATAGTCCTGGCCTGGACAGCCCGGAACTTGACCGCAACGGCCCAGCGCGGCGCCCTGGCGGTGAATCCCAGCCGTTTCTGCTGTCCGAGGTCATTGATCTTGGCCACCATGCCGTCCAGCTCAAAGGACATATTGTGGCGATCCGCCTCCAGGGAGTGAAAGTACTGCCTGACCTCTGATTCGCTTGTGCACAATCCGGCTTCAGGGGCAGTGGCCAGGCCGGATCTTTTCAGGCAGGCCATGATCCCGGCCTGGGTGTCCAGAGAGATGTCCGGGGCATCCCAGCGGATGAGGCCGGCGCCATAGGCAAAGAAACGAAGCGGCCTTTTGGCCGGAATCCCGGGGTCCAGCTGCCTGATGGAGCCTGCGGCCGCGTTTCTGGGATTGGCAAAAACCTTGTCCCTGTTTTCGAGCTGCGATCTGTTCAGCCTGTGAAAGTCCTCACGGGAAATGATCACCTCTCCCCTGACTTCCAGGTATTCCGGAGGGGCGGTGAACTCGATGAGACGCAGGGGGAGGTTGCGGACGGTGCGCATGTTCAGGGTGACATCCTCGCCTCTAACCCCGTCTCCCCTGGTGGCTGCCCCGGTCAGGACCCCCTGTTCGTAGATGACTTCCACGGCCAGGCCGTCCAGCTTGGGATCCACCCAGAATTCAAAATCCTCCCCTGGAAGCAGCCGGGAAAGGCGCCGGGTGTACGCGCCCCACTCTTCGAGGCTGAAGATGTTGTCCAGACTGTACATGGGAACCGAGTGTTCCCGGGGCAAGAATCCGGAAGCCGGCCTATCGCCTATGCGTTTGGTGGGGGAGTAATCAACGGCGCATTCCGGATGCTTTTCTTCCAGCTTTTCCAGGCGCTTGAACAATCGATCGAATTCCGGGTCGGAAATCAAAGGGTCGTCCAGGACATGGTAGCGGTGGTTGTGCTCTTCAATATCCCGGCGAAGTTTTTCTATTTCCTGTTTGGTATCCATCAGGCGTACATTTCCAGGATTTCTCGCATCTCCGCGATCTGGTCCCTGAGTCGGGCCGCCTGCTCGAACTCCAATTCTTTGGCGGCCTGGCGCATCTCGCGTTCCAGGCGGCCGATCCTTTTGGCCAGGAGCTTGGGGTCTTTGCCATAGACAGCCGGGTCTTCCGCGGCCTTGGCCAGTCTCTGTCCCCTTTCGCTGACCGTGTACAGGGGATTGAACTGGTCTTTGCTGATGCCGCTGGGGACTATTCCGTGTTTTTCGTTGAACTCCAGTTGCCTGGTCCTGCGGCGGTCCGTCTCCTGGACGGCCCGCTGGATGGAACCGGTCCTGGTGGCGGCGTACAGGATGACCTCCCCATTGATGTTTCGAGAGGCCCGGCCAAAGGTCTGGATAAGGGAACGAGCCGACCTGAGAAAACCTTCTTTGTCCGCATCCAGGATGGCCACCAGTGAGACCTCGGGGATATCCAGGCCTTCCCGCAGGAGATTGATCCCGACCAGGACCGAGAATTCTCCCTGCCGCAGGGCCCGGATGATGGAGACCCGTTCCAGGGTATCGATATCCGAATGCAGGTACTTGGCCTGCACACCGTTTTGCTCAAAAAATTCAGTCAGGTCCTCGGCCAGCCGTTTGGTCAGGGTGGTCACCAGGACCCGTTCGTCCCTGGCAATCCTCTGTTTGCATTCAAAGAGCAGATCCTCGACCTGACCCTCGGGGGACCGGATGGAGATAGCCGGATCCACCAGTCCCGTTGGTCTGATGATCTGCTCCACCACCACTCCTTCGGAGCGTTCGATTTCCCAGTCTCCGGGCGTGGCCGAGACAAACATGGTCTGGTTCAAGCGGGCCAGAAATTCCTCGAAATTCAAGGGACGGTTGTCCAGGGCCGAGGGCAGCCGGAAACCGTACTCGACCAGGGTCTGTTTCCGGGAACGATCGCCGCTGAACATCCCCCCTATCTGGGGCACGCTCACATGGGATTCATCGAGAAAGAGCAGAAAGTCATCCGGAAAGTAATCCAAGAGGCAAGACGGCGGTGTTCCCGGGCTGCGGCCGTCCAAATGGCGGGAGTAGTTTTCGATCCCGTTGCAGTAGCCAAGCTCTTCGATCATCTCCAGATCGAGCATGGTCCGCTGTTCCAGGCGTTGGGCCTCGACCAGTTTCTGCTCGGACTGAAACCGGGCCAGCTGCGTCTGCAGCTCGTCGAGAATATCCTGCCTGGCCCTGCTGAGATTGTCCTGATCCGAGACATAGTGGCTGGCCGGGAAAATCAGGGTCTTGTCCAGTGTCCCCAGGATCTCCCCGGTCAGGGGATCGATTTCCCTGATGGACTCCACCTCGTCTCCGAAGAATTCGATGCGCAGGGCCTGTTCCCGGCGATAGGCCGGAATGATTTCCAGGACGTCCCCGCGGATGCGGAAGGTCCCCCGGTGAAAATCATACTCGTTTCTTTCATAAAAGATCCCCACCAGCTGCTCCATGAGGCTTTCCAGGTCCAACTCCTGACCGACGCCGAGCGGGACGACCATTTTTCGGTAGTAATCAGGCGAACCCAGGCCGTAGATGCAGGAGACAGAGGCCACGATGATCACGTCCCTCCTGGTCAGCAGGGAGTAGGTGGCGGCGTGTCTCAGCTTGTCGATATCGTCGTTTATGGAGGAGTCTTTTTCTATGTAGGTGTCTGACTGGGGGATATAGGCTTCCGGTTGATAGTAGTCGTAGTAGCTGACGAAATACTCCACGGCATTGTGGGGAAACAACTGCTTGAACTCGTTATAGAGCTGCGCGGCCAGGGTCTTGTTCGGGGCCATGACCAGGGCCGGCCGCTGGCACCCGGCAATGACCTGGGCCATGGTAAAGGTCTTTCCCGAACCGGTCACGCCCAACAGGACCTGGGCCGGAACCCCTTGAAGAATATTGGTTGTCAGCTCTTCAATGGCCCGCGGTTGATCCCCCCGGGGCTCGAAAGAGGAAACAAGTTCAAAGGAATTGTTCTGGAGTTGTGTCATGGGCTCTGCTTGGGATACTACTGCAACTCGCGCAAAACGGCAAGATTTTCAATATCCCGCGCAGAAAGGGCCTGGGAGACGATGCTTATACTGAAAATATTTTTCGAGCCCGATGAATTGCCCCTCTTGATTCAGACGGCGTAGCGACTGGAGTACGGTCTTTCAAGACCTCAATTTTTCATATGAAACATTTCTGCCAAATCACAAACCACTCACTGGTATCCCCGCCGCATTTACGCTTTTGGGAGTATAACTTTGCAGATTTCCAAGACAAAAAAAAGTGATTTCTTCTCTTGAAATTTTTCGGCAATGGATATATATATTTATTCTTCGGCGGACATGGTGTGGCGAGGTAGCTCAGGTGGTCAGAGCATGCGGCTCATATCCGCAGCGCCGGGGGTTCAAATCCCTCCCTCGCTACCATTTCCCTTCCTGATCAATCGATCTGCCGAAAGTGGACACCCCCCCTTGTCAAAATCAAGATGCTGCTTATACTAGAGACTGTAGTCGGCAGAGAACATTGAACCGACTTACGGTACGATGACCATGTTAGATGGGGGCGCAATGGCTTCGACGGGGATAGTGAAGCATGAGTTGCAGGCCGAGGTGCCGCGAGGCCTCGTTAAACACGCGGCAAAAAAGATAATTGCCAACGATTACGACTACGCAATGGCTGCGTAAATGCGGCCACGCT
>JAIPDR010000209.1 GCA_021737615.1 Desulfohalobiaceae bacterium
CGGCAGTCCGGGATTGAACAGGTTTCCTGCCGTGCCAGACCCCACGTTTTTGATGATAAAGCCTTTCACAACCTAGACCATGCAGGGATATAACGTCTTCGCCCTGGCCGCGGCCCTGGCCATGGATGCCTTTGCCGTGTCCATCGCCGTGGGCCTGTCTCTGAAAAACGTCGATTTTCGCCAGACCTTCCGGCTTTCCTTTCATTTCGGCTTCTTCCAGGGAATGATGCCCGTCCTCGGCTGGAGCATGGGGGTCACGGTCAGGTCCTATGTGGCCGATTTCGACCACTGGCTGGCTTTTGCCCTCCTGGCTCTGGTGGGCGGGAATATGATAAAAGAGGCCTTTGCGGCAAAAAAAGGGGAAGATTCCGGTCCAGAGGATCCCACAAAAGGGATGAGCCTGGTCGTTCTCTCGGTAGCCACCAGCCTGGACGCCCTGGCCGTGGGTTTCAGCTTTTCTGTCCTCAATGCGGGCATTGCCTGGGGGGCGGTGATCATCGGGCTGACGGCCCTTGTCTTTACCGTGATTGGGCTCCACGCCGGGAAGAAAATCGCCTCGGCCCGCCTGTCCCGGTTGACTGAAATCATAGGGGGACTCATCCTCCTGGGGATCGGGGTCAAGATCCTCTTCGAGCACAATGCCTTTGGATTCCTATACTGATATCCGTTACCCCTTCGGACCTAGGTCCGAAGGGGTAACGGATATGGGTGATTTTTCAGGGAGATCGTTGACATAAGGCAACACCGGCTCTTAATATAATGCAGACTTCGTATCTCAGATGCTATAATGCCAACAAGTCGACTGATTATAGATTATTTCTGAAAATTTTGGACCCGGGAGGCAAGCCATGGGACGGACATTGGCTGAAAAACTGATAGAGAACCATCTGGTCGAAGGCGAAACGGCTCCCGGCAGGGACATCGGCCTCCGCATCGATCAGACCCTGACCCAGGACGCCACAGGCACCATGGTCTACCTGGCCTTCGAGTCCTTGGACATTCCCCGGGTCCGGACCGAGCTCTCGGTCAGCTACATCGACCACAACATCATTCAAACCGATTACAAGAATGCGGACGATCACCGCTTTCTGCAATCCGCAGCCAGCAAGTACGGGGCAATCCTGTCACCGCCCGGCAACGGCGTCTCCCATCATGTCCATCGCGAACGCTTCGGGATACCGGGCAAGAGCCTGCTCGGGTCGGACAGTCACACCACTACCGGCGGCTGTCTGGGCATGCTGGCCATCGGGGCCGGAGGGCTGGATGTGGCCCTGGCCATGGCCGGGAAGCCCTTTCATCTGACCATGCCCCGCATCTGGGGCATCCATTGCAGCGGTGCGCTTCAGCCCTGGGTTTCGGGGAAAGACGTTATCCTGGAACTCCTTCGCCGCTTCTCGGTCAAGGGGGGCCTGGGAAAGATCATCGAATTTTACGGACCAGGAGTGGATAATCTGGATATGAGCGCCAGGGCCAGCATCGCCAACATGGGGGTCGACATTGGGGCCACGGCCCTTGTCTTTCCCTCTGACCGGATCACCCGCCGATATCTGGAAATGCAGGGCCGGGGCGGGCACTGGCGTGAACTGTCTGCTGACCGGGACGCCTCCTATGATGAGATCACAGAACTGGATTTAGGAACGATTGAGCCCCTGGTGGCCTGCCCCTTTAATCCCGACAATGTCAAGCCCGCGGCGGAACTGGGAGAGGTGGAGCTGTCCCAGGTGATCGTGGGCTCATCCACCAATGGCTCTTACCGGGATATCATGATCACCTCTGAAATAGTCAAAGGCAGAAGGGTCTCGGTCAATCTCAGCTTCGACGTCAATCCCGGCAGCAGACAGACCATGGAGAACGTGACCCAGATGGGGGGCATGCTCAACCTTTTCCATGCCGGAGCCCGCGTCCACCAATCCGGTTGCCTGGGCTGCATCGGCATGGGACAGGTCCCGGCCACCGGAACCAACTCCCTGCGGACTTTCCCCAGAAACTTCAAAGGTCGCAGCGGCCTTCAAGATGATCACGTCTATCTCTGCTCTCCGGAAACAGCCGCTGTTTCGGCCATCAAGGGACGCATCACCGACCCCCGCACTTTTGGCCGCTGTCCTGAAGTGCCCTATCCAGACGTCTTTGCATACAGTGACGAATGGTTCGTGAATCCCGCCCCGCCCTCGGAAGAGGTGCAGATCAAGCTGGGTCCGAACATCAAGCCCATGCCCCGCTTTGAGGAAATCCAAGAAGACATGCAGGGAGAGGTCTTGCTCAAGCTGGGGGACAACATCTCCACGGACCATATCCTGGCCGGCGGAAACAGAATCCTGCCGCTTCGCAGCAACGTACCGGCTATAAGCGAATATACCTTCGAAGCCCTGGACAGGGAATTTCCGGCCAAAGCCAGGGAAAAAGGGGGCGGTTTCATCGTGGGCGGAGAAAACTACGGCCAGGGCTCCTCCAGAGAGCACGCCGCCCTGGCCCCCCGCTATCTGGGTGTCCGGGCCAAGATAGCCAAGAGCTTCGCCCGGATCCACAAGGCCAACCTGGTCAATTACGGCATCGTTCCCTTGGAGTTCGAAAAAACGGAAGATTACGACCAAATCCGGCAGGGGCAGCAGCTCAAAATCCCGGGTATCCGCCGCTCTCTGAGCGAGGGCAGGGACAGGGTCCGGGCTCTGGTTGACGGCCTGGAGATGGAGCTTCGATTACGGCTCACTCCCCGGGAGAGAGAGATCGTTGCCGCGGGCGGCGCCCTCAACTGGACCCGGCAGGCGCTTCACGGATAAAGAAAAGGGTTTGCAGCCCGCATATCCTGCGCCCCCTCACCCAAAACAAAGACCATGCATGCCGCACCGGGCAGCAGCGGGTTTGCATGATGCGGCTCTGAGTCATTTCCGCTGATCCATGGGCACAAAGGCGCACTCTTCCGGCCCGCAGTACTCGCCGACGTATTCGGCCGACGGCCGGTACAGCACCGGCTTGGGGGCGGCCTCTGCATACTGCTCTTCTATGACGTGGGCCGCCCAGCCGGACACCCTGGATATGGCGAAGACAGGGGTGAAGAGATCGATGGGTATGCCCATATAGTAGTAGACCGAGGCGCTGAAAAAATCCACGTTCGGATAGATGTCTTTGCCCTTGCGTTTCTTGAAGGTCTCTCTGCCCTCTTCTTCCAGTTTCTTGGTCAACTCGTACCATCTGCTGTCGTTGATCCGTTCCCCGAGCCTCCTGGAGATGGGATCCAGGATTTTAGCCCTGGGATCCAGGGTCCGGTAGACAGCATGTCCCAGGCCCATGATTTTGCCTCCCTTGTCCAGCAAATCGGTCACGTAGCCTTTAACCGCCTCCGGAGAACCGATCTCCAGGAGCGTCTTCATGACCCGGGCATTGGCCCCGCCGTGCAGCTCCCCGGACAGGGAACCCACTGCAGCGGCCACGGCCGAATACATGTGGGCCCTGGTTGAACACACTTCCCTGGCCGCGAAGGTGGAAGCGTTGAAGGTGTGATCGGCGTGCAGCACCAGACAGATGTCCATGAAACGGGCGACTTCCTCGTCCGGCCTGGTCCCGGTCAGCATGTAGAGAAAATTTGCGGCATGTCCCAGTTCAGGATCAGGATCGACCGGTTCCCGGCCGCTGCGCAGGCTTTCCCAGGCCGCGACCGCTGTCGGGAATTTGGCGATGAGCTTTATCCCGATATCCAGAGCCTTTTCCTCGGTCAAGGTCTCGGCATCCGGATCGTGGTTGGCCAGCAGCGGGGGGACGGCCTGGAGTATGTCCATGGGCCGGGAATCTCCGGGCCTGGTCTTCAGGGCTTCTAAGATGCCCTCCGGAAGGGCCCGCTCTTTGCTCAGACGCCTTGCAAAGTCTTCCAGCTCCTGCTCCCGGGGCAGTTTTTCATACAAAAGCAGATACGCGATCTCTTCAAAGGATGCATTTTGGGCCAGGTCCGTAATGCGATAGCCTCGATAAATCAGCTTTCCGGCTTCTCCGTCGACATTGCTGATCTTGGTCGAGGCTACGGTTACCCCCCGTAAACCTGTATTGATGATATCCCTGGTCTCGGCCATACAAATACCTCCTTGATTTCAATCAGCCTGTCTTTCTTTGATCTGCTTTTTGGTTTCATTGATCAATTTGGTGACCTTGATCTCCCTGGGGCAGGCCCGGGTGCATTCGAAGTGATTCCGGCACGGCCAGACCCCGTTTGGATCGTTCAAGGCAGGCAGCCGGTCCGTGAAGCCCTTGTCGCGGCTGTCCTTGTTGAAACGAGCTGCCTGGACGATAGCCGCCGGACCAAGAAATTCCGGATTCTCTATCTTCACCGGGCAGGCTGAGACGCAGGCCCCGCACAAAATACACTTGGTGGGGTCGTCGAACTCCTTTCGTTCTTCAGGGGATTGAAGCCATTCTTTTTCCTTCACAACCCGGTCGCTTATCAGGTAGGGCCTAACCGAGCGGTAACTTTCGAAAAACGCAGACTGGTCCACCAGCAGGTCTTTCTGGACCTGAAAAAACCGCAGGGGCTCGACAATCACCGGGTCTTTGTTCCCCTTGGCCACATCCTGGATCAAGGTCTTGCAGGCCAGACCGTCTTTTCCATTGATGCGCATCGCGTCGGAACCGCATACCCCATGGGCGCAGCTCTTCCGGAAACTCAGGCTTCCATCTTGTTCATGCTTGATGCGCATCAGCACATCCAGAAGTCGATCCGTTGGCTCCGCCTCCAGGACGAATTCCTGGAAATAGGCTTCCTCGTTCCTTTCCGGATCGAAACGCTTGATGCTCAGGGTGACCTCCATGCCTCACTCCTTGGGGTGCGTTTCATGTTGCATCAGTACTGTCTCGCCTTTGGGGGCCACCTGGAGGTATCCACAGCCATGGAGTCCATACGGACTCCGTCTTTCTCCAGGTAGGCCAGGGAATGCCTGAGCCAGTTTTTATCGTCCCGGTCCGGATAATCCTCCCTGGCATGCGCGCCGCGGCTCTCCTGCCTGTTCCTGGCCGACTCCGCGGTGATCAGGGCCAGATCCAGGGTGTTTTGCAGCTCCAGTACCTCCAGGAGGTCTGTATTAAAAGCCGCTCCCCGGTCCATTACTCCGACCTCCCTGTACTGTTGCCGTAAGGCCTGCAATTCTTCGACAGCAGCAGACATTTGGTTTTCAGTGCGAAAGACCCCGACTTTGGCCGTCATCAGGCTTTGCATTTTTTCCCGTATTTCCCAGGCCCGGACTTCATGATTCCCTGGCTTGTCCCTCAGGGCCACTATCATTTCTCTGGCGGGGTCCGACTCGTCCGCGGCGATTCGCGGCATATCGGCCTGCTTAACGTAATCGGCGGCATGCAGGCCGGCCCGCCGGCCAAAGACGATCAGATCGAGGAGACTGTTCGTGCCCAGACGGTTGGCGCCGTGGACCGAGACGCAGGCACACTCGCCGGCGGCATAGAGGCCCTGGTAAAAAGAGTCCTTCCCGTCGGCCCTGACCCGTCCCTGGACATCGGTCGGGATGCCGCCCATGGCGTAATGGGCTGTGGGGTGGACCGGCATGGGCTTTTCCGCCGGATCGATGTCCAGATAGGTCTTGCTGAAGGTGCTGATGTCCGGAAGCCTGGTCCTGAGGGTCTCCCTGCCGAGATGGGTTGCATCCAGATAAAGGTAGTCGTCGATGCGGGCGTCTCCCCGGATGCCTCTTCCCTGGAGGATCTCGGTCATCATAGCCCGGGAGGCCAGATCCCTGGGAGCAAGATCCAGAAGGGTCGGGGCGTACCTCTCCATGAAGCGCTCGCCGCTGCTGTTGCGCAGGATGCCCCCCTCCCCCCGCACCGCCTCGGAGATCAGTATCCCCAGCCCCACAATCCCGGTGGGATGAAACTGGAAGAACTCCATGTCTTCCAGGGGCACGCCCCGCCGGGCCAGGATGGCCGGACCGTCTCCCGTGCTGGCGTAGGCGTTCGAGGTGATCTTATAGATGCGCCCGAAACCGCCGCTGGCCAATAAGATGGCTTTGGCCTTAAAGGTATGGATCTCTCCTGTGGAAAGCTCCACAGCGACCAGGCCTTTGCAGCGCAGGCCATCCAATATGATATCCACTATCTGAAACTCATCGAAAAAGGCGACCTCGTTTTTCACGCACTGCTGATACAGGGTCTGCAGGATCATATGCCCGGTGCGGTCGGCTGCATAGCACGATCTTTTGACCGCTGCTTGACCGAAGCTGCGCGTATGCCCGCCGAAGCGCCTCTGAGCGATTCGTCCCTCCGGGGTCCGGCTAAAGGGAAGTCCTTTGTTCTCCAGATCATAAACGGCCTGAACAGCCTCCCGGGCCATGGTCACGGCCGCGGCCTGGTCCACCAGATAATCTCCGCCTTTGATGGTGTCGTAGGCATGCCATTCCGGTTTGTCCTCTTCCACATTGCCCAGGGCCGCGCTGATGCCGCCCTGGGCCGCCCCGGTGTGGCTCCTGACGGTATAGACCTTTGATAAAACGGCTGTTTTGCCCTTTGTTCCGGCTTCGAGAGCGGCGTACAGGCCTGCTCCCCCTGCCCCCACCACCAGGACGTCGTATTCATGGAACATGATCACCCCAAAGGCAGAAACTTCAGATTTGACAGCGTCTTTACAGTTCCAGCCTGTACCTGTTCAAAGTAAATGGCCTGATTTCAAAACAAGACATGGACCGGGATTCGTGCTGAACTCCACCCAGGCCGGGCTTAGCGCCGGTTTGCTCGAAATGAAACACCGATTTCCTGCAGTTCATTAATTATAACCCAAAGGAAAAGGCCTGAAAAGGGTGGTCTTTGGGTGATCCTGGCATCACCGAGCGGATAATATTGACTTTCCTGATTCCCGGGATTTATCATGGAAACGGTTCAAAGCAGTCGTTGGAGATGTTTTCCTATGCCGACGGGGCCACCATGAGCTGCAAAAAGGACGGCCTGGCCAACATCGGCGGCTTTTTTGTCTGCAATGACGATCAGTGGGCTGGGGATTTCAAGAATCTGCTCATCCTGAGAGAGGGGTTTCCCACCTACGGCGGACTTGCCGGAAGAGACCTGGAAGTGATTGCTGTGGGCTTGATGGAGGCACTCGAGTATGACTATCAGGTCTACCGCCACGCCACAGTGGAATATGTGGGCAACAAGCTTGCCGA
>JAIPDR010000022.1 GCA_021737615.1 Desulfohalobiaceae bacterium
TAGGCTGCGCCTCTGCGCCCCTGCCCTCCGGCCGGACCGAGAGGACCTCTTTGCTTCCCCCTTTGCCCGAAGACCGTTATCTGCAAGCCGGCGAGATCGCTTCCTGGATTGCGGACCTGGGCAGAGAAGCTGTGGTTAACGCCTTTGTAGGAGGTCACAGCATTCAGGGAAGAGACATAAATGTCCTGGAGCTTTCCCTGCCGGGCCTCAAGGGGCCGGACTCCAGGTCCAGGTTGCGGCTGTGCAAATCCACGCTTCTGATCAACGCCCGTCACCACGCCAATGAGATCTCCAGCACGAACGCCGTCCTCAAGCTGGCCCACGATCTGGCGACCACCGAACAAGGCCGGGAGATTCTGAAAAAGGTCAATGTGGTTCTCATCCCGGTGGAAAATGCGGACGGCCTGGCCAGCCTGGAAGACATGCTCCAGGACGGACCGGATCACAAGCTCCACGCCGCCAGGTACAATGCCTACGGGGTGGAATGGTACGCCGACTACTTCGCCTCGCCCCCCCGCTTTCCTGAATCCAGGGTCAAGTCCGGGCTCTGGAAAAAATGGCTCCCGGGGATCGTTCTGGACTGCCACGGCATACCCAGCCACGAGTGGGAACAGCCTTATTCAGGGTATGCACCGGGGCAATTCCGGGCCTACTGGCTGCCCAGGGCCTTTGTCTACGCTGTTGTCCCCTTTGTGGACGACCCCGGCCACCCCGGGCATGAATGTGCCTGTTGGCTGGCCCGGAGACTGCGTCAAGCCTTTGCCTCTGAAACCGGGATGAAGGAAGTCAACAGCCGCTTGCTGAAGCGCTATCTGCGCTATGCCCGCCGCCCCGAGCCCGGGATTTTTCCGGACGGCTCCCCGGAGACCCTGACCGTGCTCCCCCCGGAAAAACGCATCCAGGCCAACAACTTCGGACAGCAGTACTGGCCGGTCACCTGGAGCGAAATCGTCTCCGAAGTGACCGACGAAATCGCCTCGGGGCCTCTTCTGGCCCATTGCATCCGGGCACACAGGACCATGGCCGAGTCCCTTCTTCATTTTCTGGCCGACAATCAGCCCCGGGTCGAACTCGAATACCGGCTCGAACCAGACCGGGAATCCTGGGCCTTTAGCCGCAAAGATCAACCGGCGGACGATCAGGGACCAAAAAAATCTTGCTGACCGGTGCAGCCTGTGCTACTCATTTTGATGATTGATCTGCTTTGCCGGTCAGGTCCAGGGCATTTATCCCTGCTTTTTTTCGCTTCACCTTTTTTCTAAGATCTGGCCGCCAGATTTGCTTCGGGATTTTGCCTGCAAAAGCCCTGATTTTGGCCGGCAAGATGTCATGGTTGCATGAGATTTGAGGTTTCCTGTTTCTTTCTGTATCCACAACCCAAGCCAAAGGAGGCTGCCATGCGTCGAGGTGTATCCATCTTTCTTCTGCTTTGTGTCGTTTGTGTCTGGCCGCTGCTCGCTTTCGCAGCCGGGGAACCCGTTGACGGAGGAACCCTGATCTGGGGGCGCGGCGGAGATTCCGTCAATCTTGACCTGGCCCAGGCCACGGACGGCGAGTCCATCAAGGCCGGGATCCAGGTCTACGAAAACCTGGTCAAGTTCGGTGACAACTCCATGGACATCGAACCACAGCTGGCCACATCCTGGTCTGTTTCGGACGACGGGTTGACCTGGACCTTCAATCTCAGAAAAGGGGTCACCTTCCATGACGGGACGCCTTTCAACGCCGAGGCGGTTTATCATTCCTTCGCCCGGATCATCGACGAAGACCACCCCTATCACGGCTTCGGCAAATGGCGGTACCTGAGCCTGTCTTTAGGACCGGTCAAGGAAGTCAAGGTCATAGGCGAGTACACCGTGGCCTTGATCACAGAAAAGCCCTACGCCCCTTTGATCAACAACCTCGCCCTCTGGCTGTGCCCCATTGTCTCCCCGGCGGCCATGGAAAAATACGGGGACCAGATCGGCAGGAATCCGGTCGGGACCGGACCCTTCACCTTCGTCAAATGGATCAAGGACGACCAGATCATTTTAGAGCGCAACCAGGAGTACTGGGGGGAGAAGGCCCATGTCGACAAGATCATCCTCAAATCCATTCCAGAGCCGTCCTCCCGTCTGATGGCCCTGCAGTCCGGAGCCATCGACATCGCCGACGACCTCGATCCTGATTCCATCAATCTGGTCAAGCAAAAAGACGAGCTGACGGTTATGGAGAAACCCAGCGTCAATGTCGGCTACCTGGCCTTGAACACCGAAAAACGCCATCTCTCAGACCCCCGCGTCAGGCAGGCCATCAGTCATGCCATAGACAAGGAGACGCTGATCAAGACCATCTATCAGGGACTGGCCATCCCGGCCAAGAATCCCTACCCGCCCTCCATCTGGGGATACAATGACGATATCGAGCCTTACGCCTATGATCCGGCCAAAGCCAAACAGCTCCTGGAAGAGGCCGGTGTCGGTTCGGACCTCGAACTGGAGCTGTGGGCCATGCCCGTCTCCAGGGCCTACATGCCGGAACCGGTCAAGACGGCCGAGCTCATCCAGGCCTACCTGAGCGCTGTCGGCCTGAAAGCGGAAATCGTCCGCATGGACTGGGGCACCTATCTGAAGAAAACATCCAACGGCGAACACGACATGTGCATGCTCGGCTGGCTGGGCGGCAATGCAGACCCGGACAACTTCCTCTACGGTCTGCTTTCCGCGGATACGGCAGAGACTCCGGGGGCCTCCAACGTTGCCTTGTGGAAGAACCAGGAGTTCACCGAGCTCTGTCTCGAGGCCCAGAAGACCTTTGACCGGGAAGAGCGGGCCGAACTCTACCGACAGGCCCAGGAGATCTTCCACCGGGAGTCCCCCTGGGTGCCCCTGGCCCATTCCACCATCGTCCGCTGCTACAACAGGCGGCTGCACGACGTCCCCCTGCGGCCCAATGGACTGAACTCCTTTGAAATGGTCTGGAAGGAGCAGTAGGCTGCCGGAGGCCGGCTCTCTCTGCGGCGGTCCCTAGCTAAACCCGGACCGCCGCAGCGCCTTTTCACCTGAGCAGTCAACCGGATTCAGAGGCTGTCTTGATGTCGGCGCGATACATTCGCTTATATCGAATCCAAACCCGCGCCTCGGGTGCATACGAGTTTCAATGCCCATCGAATACCTTGTCAGGCGTTTCATCCACCTGCTGATCATTCTCCTGGGCGTCTCGGTGCTGGTCTTTCTCATGCTGCGCCTGATACCGGGAGACCCGGCCCAGCTCCTTCTGGGCGAGTTCGCCAGCCCCGAAGAACTGGCCGGCCTTCGCTCCCAGCTCGGCCTGGACGAGTCCCTTTTCACCCAGTACTGGATCTACCTCAAAGACATCCTGCAGGGAGATCTGGGGGTCTCCATCCGCACGAACACGCCTGTTGTCCAGGAGATCGCGGTCCGGCTCATGGCCACGGTCGAACTCTCCCTGGCGGCCATGCTCATCGCCACCTGTCTGGGGGTCGCAGCAGGGGTCGTTTCCGCGGTCAGACAGTACTCCCTGTTCGATTACGCCTCCATGTTTCTGGCCCTGGTGGGGGTCTCCATGCCCATCTTCTGGCTGGGGCTGATGCTCATCTACCTCCTGTCGGTCAAGTTCCCGATTCTGCCGATGATGGGCCGCTTGAGCATGGGACTGGAGGTGAGCAGCCTGACCGGCCTGGTCATGGTGGACAGCCTGCTCTCCGGCAACATGGCCGCCTTTGTCGACAGCCTGCAGCACCTCCTGCTGCCCGCCTTCACCCTGGCCACCATCCCCACGGCCATCGTCGCCCGGATCACCCGGTCCAGCATGCTGGAAGTCCAGAACCAGGACTTTGTGCGCACAGCCAGGGCCAAGGGGCTCAGCAACCTGGTGGTCGTTCTCCGGCATACGCTGCGCAACGCCTTCCTGCCGGTGGTGACCGTCCTCGGCCTGAACCTGGGGCTCCTCCTCGGAGGGGCCGTGCTCACCGAGACCATTTTTTCCTGGCCCGGTCTCGGCCGGTATGTGGTCAACTCCCTGATGGCCCGGGACTATGCCGCAGTCCAGGGGTGCATCCTCATTTTCGCCGCGCTTATGGTCCTGATCAACCTGGTCGTCGACTTCTTGTACGTGACCCTCGATCCGAGGATCCGGGTCCATGAATAGAAGGAAATCGTCGCTCAAGGCTAACCTCAACCGAAGACGTCCGTAAGATAAATGAACAGACTGGAAATGGTCCGGGATCTCTTTCAAAACAAGAGCGCCGCGCTTGGTCTTTTGATCGTGGCCGGCATCGCGGCCACCGCCTTGATCGGCCCCGTTCTGGCTCCCTATGATCCCCTGCTTCCGGTCCCCCTGGACCGTCTGCAGGGGGTCAGCCAGGAGCATTTTTTCGGCACCGACAGCCTGGGCCGGGACATCTTCAGCCGGATCATCTTCGGCAGCCGTATCTCCCTGATGATCGGGGCCATTTCGGTAGCCATCTCCCTGGTCCCGGGTACGCTGCTCGGACTTGTGGCCGGTTATTTCGGAGGCTGGCTGGACAGCCTGATCATGCGGCTCATGGACATCCTCCTGGCTTTTCCGGCCATTCTCCTGGCTATTTTCATCACGGCCATCCTCGGCCCCAACCTGACCAACACCATGATCGCCGTGGGCATCGTCTATATTCCCCATTATGCCCGTATCGTCCGCTCAAGCGTGCTTTCCCTGAAACAGCAGCTCTTTGTTCAGGCCATCAATCATCTGGGCGGGAGCAACCTGCGCATCCTGGGCAGACATATTCTACCGAACTCCCTGCCCCCGATCATCGTCTACGCCACCCTGGGCATGGGAACGGCGGTCCTTCAGGCGGCCGCCCTCGGCTTTCTCGGTCTAGGAGCCCAGCCGCCCCAGCCCGAATGGGGGGCCATGCTCAGCGAGGGCCGGAAGTACATCCAGCTGGCTCCGCATGTGGCCGCCTTTCCCGGAGTGGCCATACTGCTTCTCGTGCTGGGATTCAACCTCTTCGGAGATGGATTGCGGGACATCCTCGACCCGTCGCTCAGGTCGCAATGAAGACACCGCTTTTGGACATACAGGGGCTGGTCACCCAGTTCAGCACGAGACGGGGACCGGTGACCGCGGTGGACGGTCTCAGCCTCAAACTGGAAAAAGGACAGACCCTGGGGCTTGTAGGGGAGAGCGGCTGCGGCAAATCCGTGGCCGCCCTGTCCATCATGAGGCTCTTGCCCAAACCAGCCGGCCGGGTGGCTGCCGGCCGGATCCTGTTTGAGGGCCGGGATCTTGTGCGGTCGAGCGAGGCTGCCATGCGCCGGGTCCGGGGCAACGAGATCTCCATGATCTTTCAGGAGCCGATGACCTCCCTCAATCCGGTGTACACCGTGGGCTTTCAAATTTACGAGGTCCTTAAAAAACACAGAAGCCTGACCCGGAAACAGGCCAGACGTGAAGCGGTCAATATGCTGCAGCTGGTGGGTATCCCGGAAGCGGCCTCCAGAATCGACGACTATCCGCACCAGATGTCCGGGGGCATGCGGCAGCGGGTTATGATCGCCATGGCCCTGAGCTGCCGGCCCAAGGTGATGATCGCCGACGAGCCGACCACGGCCCTGGATGTGACCATCCAGGCCCAGATTCTGGATCTCATCAGCCGCCTGAAAGAAGAGGTCGGCATGTCGGTCCTCTTGATTACCCACGATCTGGGAGTGGTGGCCGAAACCTGCCAGCAGGTAGTGGTCATGTATGCCGGGAAGGCCGTGGAAAAGGCCGCTGCGACGGATCTCTTTGAAAGTCCGGCCCACCCTTACACCGTCGGTCTCTTCGCCTCCCTGCCCAGGGTCGAGGACGAGATCCTGCATCCGATAACCGGGGTCGTGCCCAGCCTGCATGATCTCCCTCCGGGATGCGCCTTTCAGGACAGGTGTGATCAAGCGCATGAAAAATGCCTGGAACAGCCGCCCTGGATCGAAATCACTCCGGAGCACTGGGTCTGCTGCTGGAAACCAAAGGCTCACCAGTCATGACTGAGAACATCTTAAGCGCTGAACAACTGAGCAAGCACTATCCGATCAAGGAACACGGGCTCTTTCGCAGCAAAGCGGTGGTCCGGGCGGTGGAGGAGGTGAGCCTGGAGGTGGAGAAGGGCGAAGTCTTCGGCCTGGTCGGCGAGTCCGGCTGCGGCAAGTCGAGCCTGGGCCGGGTCCTGCTTCGTCTGGAAGAGCCCTCTGCAGGCCGGGTCCTGTTTCAGGGGCAGGATCTGGTCGGCTTCGATCGAAGCGAACTGAAAGCCTTCCGCAGACAGGCCCAGATCATCTACCAGGACCCCTATTCCGCACTCAATCCCAGGCAGCGCATCCAGGACCTGGTCCGGGAGCCCCTGGATATCCACGGACTGGGAACGGGGAGGCAACGTTCGGAAAGGGTCAGCCGGCTGCTGGAGAAAGTAGGTCTCAGGCCGGACCATGCCTCCAGATACCCCCATGAATTTTCCGGGGGACAGCGGCAGCGGATCGTCATTGCCAGGGCCCTGGCCTTGAACCCGAAACTCATCCTGGCCGACGAGGCCGTCTCCGCCCTCGATGTCTCCATTCAGGCCCAGGTCATCAACCTGCTCAAGGACCTGCGCCAGGAGTTCACCCTGACCTACATCTTTATTTCCCATGATTTGAGCGTCATCAAGCACATCGCCGACCGGGTCGGGGTCATGTATCTGGGCCGTCTGGTGGAAGTCGCCCCCAAACGCTCTTTTTACCAGGAGCCCAAACACCCTTATTCCAGGGCCCTGCTTTCCTCGGCGCCCGTGCCCGATCCCAGGGCCAGGAGGCAACGGATCATCCTGGCCGGGGATGTGCCCAGCCCCGTCAACCCGCCTTCTGGCTGCTCCTTTCACCCGCGGTGCCCCCAGTGTCTTGAAATGTGCAAGGATACCTTCCCCCCTCTGCGCCAGATTTCCCCTCAACGCTATGCTGCCTGCCATCTCTATTGATCCGGGATGGCTCCCCGGGCTTTCGGCAGCGCATACAGTGATCCGGTTGCCTGATCCTGATAAACCGGGATGGATAAGTCTTCCACGGTTTGTAGATTCCAAAGTGCAATGCAGTCCGGCTGAAGCCTTTGTGTTGACTTTACTCGACTGATGATTATTTTAGTAGTCGGCTGAAAATGGAAGGCCCTGCGCTGTCAATACTCGACTTGCCGCTAGGGCAGATGAGGATGATTTTGCTCTTCCCCGTTGTGTACTGATCATGTAATGCGAAGCACGGGTTTCACCATCGAGACTTTGACTTGATGCACCGCCATTATCCGATATCCTGAGAACCTGCACCTCCATCTTCCATAATTTTCCCCGAGCCAGCGGCTTGGACGCGCCAGGCAAGCTTCTGCCTGAAAAGGCATTTCATGCTGATGCCTGCCTAGGTCCTTATGACTGAAACACATGCCTGATGCCCTGAGCAGTCGAAAGGAGCTGGCAAGGATCGATTTCAGATAATAACCTGACTCTTGATAGAAGAGAAGGAGATCAAGATCATGATACAGGAAAACAATTTCATGATGAATAATTTGCCTGAAGAGATCATATGTGACAGCGGATCCAGACTCAAAGCCCGGGAACAGGAAGAAGAACGCCCCGAGCAGGAAAGAGAACGCTGTCTGAATCCGGTCTGGCTGTATATCCATGACATGGACCGGGCGCATCAATTAGATCAGAAAGAAGAGCTCAGGATTGCCCGGGAAATAGAGCATGGCGAGCATGAACTCATGCAGGCCGCGATGGAAATCCCGGCTGCCGTAGAATACCTCTTCGGTCTCGGAGAAAAGCTCAAGCAGGACCGGCTGAAGTTGAAACATGCCGTCAAGACCATAGAGACCGAAGATCCAGACGAAGAAGTGGCCAATCAACGGGAACGGGTTGTGGGACTCCTGGAAGAAATCAAGCGTATCTATCATCGGAAGAAGAAGATCTATTCCAGGCTGAACCAGACAGCCACACTGTCCCGTCGGGTGCGCAAGATGCAGGACCAATTCCTGGCGTACAAGCAGGAGCTGGTGGACAGACTTGTTGCGGCCAAGCTCAACACAAAGATCTATGCTGAGCTCATTAAGCACATCGAGGACCTTGCCTCTCAGATGCGCATCCTGAAACAGGAGCAGGCCGAATACATTGAATCCACGGGCAAGACCCGGGAAGAGCTCAGGGATGTGTTTGCCCTGCTCAAGCGTTCTGATTTTGATCAGGCAGACCTGGCCGAATCAGTGGGCATGAGTCTCAATGACCTCTTTTCGTTGAAGGAAATCCTGACAGACAAGGATGAAAGCCTGGCCAGGCTTGAAGAGCACTGTGGTCAGGATTTAGAAGACCTCGAGGAGGTTCTTTGGAGGATGAAACAGGGCAGCAGCCTCTCCCGGCAGGCCAAACAGGTGCTGATCAAAGCCAACCTCAGTCTGGTGGTCAGTTTTGCCAAGAAGTATTCGCAAAGGGGTTTGAATTTCCTTGATTTCATCCAGGAAGGCAATGTCGGGCTCATGAAGGCGGTGGACAAGTTTGAATACCAGCGAGGCTACCGCTTTTCCACCTATGCCGGCTGGTGGATCAGACAGGCCATCATCAAGGCCATGGTCGAGCAATCACGGACCATCCGGATACCCAAACAGACCATGTTTCTGATCCATAAACTCTCCCGCACCAGCAAGGAGTTGTTTCAAAAGCTCGGCCGGGAGCCTGGTTCCGAGGAACTCGCCGCGGTCCTGGAAATGCCGGTGGCCAAGATCAGGGAGCTGCAGGAAATGGCCGAAAAACCCGTTTCTCTGGACACCCCGGTGGGCCAGGACAAGGAAGCCAGCCTGGGAAGTTTCATCGAGGATTCCACGGCCCTGGTCCCCATGGAAAGAGTCGAGCACAGCCGGCTGCGGAGCCTGATCCAGGAAGTTATTTCCGAGCTTCCTCCCAAAGAGGAGATCATTCTGAGGAAACGGTACGGACTGGGCGGAGAGCACTCCGAGCAAACCCTGGAGGAAGTGGGCAGATCCCTTAATTTGAGCCGGGAACGGATCAGGCAGGTCGAAGCCAAGGCCTTGGACAGGATCAAGAAAGATTCCAGGTATAAGCTTCTGCACACCTACTATGACGATTGATACCGCGGCCTCGTTTTAGATTGATCCTCGCTTTCAAAAAAAACAATTCCTCTTTCCGGAACAGATGCAGGCTACAGCCCGGGATTTAAAATAATGATCCCGGGCTTGCGCTTTTCCTGTGGTCATCCCTTTTCGCAACCAGAACGCAACAACAAGTCATTTTTTCCTTTAAAAAATAATTTAAGGGCGGTATGGTGGCCCCGGAACGTAAACCCAAACATATTCCAGGAGGCAAGGCAATGAACTACCGCTTTCATCACGTACACCTAATCTGCAAGGATCTGGAAGGCATGATCGACTTTTTTTGCAATGTCCTGGGAGCAAACCTGGTTGCGCGGAAAAAGTTCGGTCCGGCCGACGGAGCATCCCTTGATCTTCAGGGAACGACCATCAATCTCCGGGTGTCCCGGGAAGACGAAGACTTGGTCTGCGATGCCTCCCAGCCCGGATACGGCTTCGACCACATTGGACTGCAGGTTGACGACATCGAGGCCGCTTACCAGGATTTGAAAAGAAGGGGTTTTTCATTCTTCGTCGAACCAAGAGACATTCCTGATCTGCGAATCGCCTTTTTCAAAGGCCCTGAAGACATAACCATCGAATTGGTCCAGGAGTTGCATTGATTCATCAGGCGGCTCTATCCGTCCTGTCCTGTGAAGACCATGAGAGAGCTCCAATAGGTTTGGTGTGAAAACAAGGCCCACGTCTCGAAGTCTTTAGGAGCTGCCTAAAAACCGAAACAGGAGCAGGCCAGCTCCCCTTTGACCGCATTCCTGGAACTCGGCTTGCTAAATATTGCTCTTTAGCCATTCAGCTTGTCTTTCAGGGGAAAACATGGTAGGCCTTTTTTGTTGTAAGGAGAAAGAGTCATGCCGGATCCTGAACAGGAAAGAATAAATCAAGCTGCTCATTTATTTAAAAAATCTAAATTCGCCGTCGCCTTTACCGGGGCCGGAATCTCTGTCCCCAGCGGCATCCCGGATTTCAGAAGTCCGGGTGGATTGTGGTCGAAATACGATCCCCTGCTCGTAGCCTCGGCCCAGGCCCTGGACAACAATCCTGAACAGGTCTGGAACTTCCTTCTGGAAACCTCTTCCCTGCTGGACAAAGCCAAACCTAATCCGGCCCATCTGTCCCTGGCCGAACTGGAGAAGCAGGGCAGGCTGCAGGGAGTAATCACCCAGAATATAGACAACCTGCATCAAAAGGGAGGCTCAAGGGTTGTCGTGGAGTATCACGGTAATTTTCAAAGGTTTTACTGCCGTGAGTGTTATCGGGAGGTACCCCTGTCCGACATCCGTCAGGCAGAGCCTTCGAGTGTTCCACTGTTGTGCCGGGAATGCAAAGGTCTGGTCAGGCCTGATGTCGTTTTTTTCGGAGAAAGCATCCCCCAGTCGGCCCATGCCCGGAGCCTGAACCTGGTTCAGGCTGCCGACCTGATCCTGATTGCCGGCACGTCCGGAGAAGTCGCCCCGGCCAACACCCTGCCCGATAAGGTCAAGAGGAATCAGGGCCGGATCATTGAAATCAATCTCGGCAGAACCGCCTACACCCAGATCAGCGACATCCGTTTTGACGGTCCTGTGGAAGAAGTTCTGCCGAAACTGGCCGATATGATTCTGACCTAAGCGACCCTCTTTTTTCAAAATGAAACACTACCTGTTCGATAAAAATTTCACCTTTGATAATTTCTATTATAATACAAAAAACGCCTTCCCTGTTATTTCGGCCAGAGAAATCGTCGATAATCCGAAAGCGGCCGGCAATCCCTTCATCATTTCCGGTGGGACCGGCTCCGGAAAATCCCACCTGCTAAGGGCCGTTGCCAACCAGTACCTCGAAAGACAGCAGGACAACGTCCTGTTGCTCGGCACTGCCGAACTGGAGAGAATTTTCCGGAAGCAAAGAAAAGACCAAGAAAATTTCACTAATAAAATCAAATCATTCGCAGTGGTCATGCTGGACGACTTTCAGTTGATCACAGAGTATCCGGGACTCCGGAGTGAGCTGGCTTTATGCTTCAAACAGCTGCGTCTGGCCGGGACCCAGATCGTTCTGGCCTGCACCGGGAAAATCATCGACCTCGACCTGCCCACGGAGATGAAGTCCAGACTTCTTGAGGGGGCTCTGGTCGAACTCAAGAACCCGGACCTGGATGTCCGTCTGACTTTTTTACAAAGGCAATTCGAGAAGAACCACCTGGAACTGCCCGAGAATGATCTCTTCGAGATCGCCACCACCTGTACGGATTTTAAAAAGATATGCGGAATTTTTTACAGCCTGCTGTTCAACCAAGAATTCGCCGGGCAGGAGAAGGACCTGCACCGGGTCGTCACGAGCAAGATCCGGGAGATGAATCAGGGACCGGACATCAGATCGATCATCCAGACCGTTTCCAGATACTTTGAGCTCTCACCGCACGACCTGATCTCCGGACGGAGAGAAAAATCAGTTTCCCAGTCCCGGCAGATGGCCATGACTCTCTGCCGGGACCTGCTCGGTCTGACCTATGCCCAGATAGGCTCGGAATTCGGCGGCAGAAACCACAGTTCAGTGCTGTATTCGATAAAAAAAATACGGAAATTACAGGTGGAAAACCAGGATTTGAACCATTTGTTCAATGTCCTGAAGAAAAATTGTCTGTAGACCGCAACCTTGTCTCCGAATACAGAGAATGTCGAAACGTTCAGAAGCAGTGCACAAAATATTTCTATAAATATTATTTTATTTCAAACTCTTAATTATTTTTTCAACATACGAACAGCCCCTATAATTCATAATAAATAAAGAGGTATTATTATGAAAACAAAGATCGCAAAAGAAAACACCGTCGAGGGTGTGAGCAAGGCCACGAGCATCATTCCGGCCAGGACCGGAGCCGCTTTCCTGCGGACTCTCTGGCTTGAGGGCAGAGGAAATCGTTTGAAGATCATGTCCACTGATTCCAAGATCGAGTTCTCCGGAGAATACAGGGCCGAAAATCTGGAGGAAGGCCTGCTCGGCGTACAGGGGCGAAGCTTCTATGATCTCTTCCGCAAACTGCCCACCGGAGAGATCACCCTCAGTCAGGACAAGGACCGGGACATTCTGCTTTTGCAGCAGGGCCGGCGCAAATACAAGCTTCCGACCTATGACCCCTCCTGGTTCCAGACCTTCTCGCCGTTTCCGGAGGAGAACGCCGTGGAATGGACGGCTTCTCATCTGCGGGAGCTCATCGAGCATATCGGTTTCTGTATCGCCGATGACGACAGCGATACCATGTTCTACATGAAAATGGTTCCGGTTCCGGAGGAAGGATACATCGAGGTCTGCGGTCTCAACGGCCATCAGTTCGGGATGCAGCGCTTCATACACCCCGGACTTCAGTACCTGCTTAATGAAGACGGGGTCCTGATTCCCAAGCCCTATTTGCTGGAGCTAAAGAAATGGCTGACCCAGGATGAAATCCTGCTCAACATCGATCAGAAAAGGATCTTCGTGACCAATAAATTGCGCAGTGAAACCCTGAGCTTCCCTATTTCCTTTGATAAGTTTCCAAACTACAACATCTTCTTGTCCTATTTTGAAGCCGAAACAAGCCGGCTGGTCCTGGACCGGGAAGAACTCATCGATTCCCTGGAGAGGATCTACCTGTTCAATACCGAGACCCAGCGCTGCTGCTACTTCGTGTTTTCCGACCGGGAGTTGATTCTCTACAGTCAGGGACAGGACACCGGAGAAGGCACGGAGTCCATAGAGGTCGACTACCAGGGTGACATCGAGCAGATTATCTTCCCGACAAAGAATCTCATTGAGATACTGACCCATTTCAAGTCGCCTTATATTCAGCTTGAATTCACAGATCAGAACGGCCCCTGTAAGATAACCGGGGAAAAGGATTCTGACTATCTGGTGATCATCATGCCGGTCAAGGTCGAAGAAGAGACCTATTACACCGAGGAAGAGATAGAATCCGAAAACTTGTAACGACAAATGCAGAATGCCGAGGACGAAAGGGATGCAGGAATACAAATACGATGCTGAAAGCATTACGATTCTGGAAGGGCTGAGCGCGGTCAGGAAAAGGCCGGCCATGTATATCGGCAGCACGGATCTGCATGGAGTACACCATCTGGTTTATGAGGTGGCGGACAACAGCATTGACGAAGCCATGGCCGGATATTGCGATCGGATGCACGTGACCATCCACCTGGACAACAGTATCACGATCACCGACAACGGGCGCGGCATCCCGGTCGATATGCACCCCAAGGAAAACAAGCCTGCGGTGGAAGTGGTCATGACGGTCCTGCATGCCGGAGGAAAGTTCGACAGTCAGAGCTACAAGGTCTCCGGGGGGCTGCACGGCGTCGGCATCTCGGTGGTTAACGCCCTCTCCGAATATCTGGAGGTGACCATCCGCAGGGACGGGTACAAATACTACCAGCGCTATGAACGCGGGGTGCCGGTGACTTCTCTGGAGCGGCTCGGGGAGACCGAAAAGACCGGGACCAGCATCCACTTCAGGCCGGATGAGCTCATCTTCGAGGATGTGACCTTCAGCTATCAGACCCTGAGCAAGAAGTTCGAAGAACTGGCCTACTTAAACAGCGGGCTCCTGCTGCATATCTATGACGAACGCAGCCAGGAGGAGAAGAGCTTTCAGTTCGACGGCGGGATCCGGTCTTATGTCGAGCACCTGAACGAGACCGAATCCGGTTTGCATCAGGTGGTCTACGGCAAAAAGGACATAGATGAGGCCATCATCGAATTCGCCTTTCAGTTTCACAGCGGATTCAAGAGCAATATTTACTCCTTTGCCAACAACATTCGGACCAGGGAAGGGGGCAGCCATCTCTCCGGGTTCAAGACGGCCCTGACCCGGAATATCAATACCTACATCCAAAATTCCGATCTGCCTAAAAAATTCCAGCAGAAGATCTCCGGCGACGACGCCCTGGAAGGATTGACCGCGGTCATCAGTGTCAAACTGCCCGACCCCCAGTTCGAGGGCCAGACCAAGACCAAGCTCGGAAACAGTGAAGTGGCGGGGTATGTCTCCACTGCGGTCGGGGAAATCGTGACCGCCTTTCTCCAGGAAAATCCCAAGGAAGCCAAGATACTCATCGAAAAGGTTGTCGACGCGGCCAGGGCTAGAGAAGCGGCCAGGAAAGCCAAGGATCTGGTGCGACGCAAGAGCGCCCTGTCCGATTCTTCCCTGCCCGGAAAACTCGCAGACTGCCAGAGCAAGATCCCCAAGGAGAGCGAGCTGTTCATCGTCGAGGGGGACTCGGCCGGCGGGTCTGCCAAACAGGGGCGGGACCCCAGATGCCAGGCCATTCTCCCCCTGCGGGGCAAGATCCTGAATGTGGAAAAGACCCGTTTCGACAAGATGCTTGAAAACAAGGAAATTCAACATTTGATCACGGCAATGGGCGCGGGGATAGGCGATGACGGCCTGGATCTGTCCAGGCTCAGGTACCACAAGATCATCATCATGACCGATGCCGATGTCGACGGGGCCCATATCCGGACCCTGCTTCTGACCTTCTTCTACCGCCAGTACTTCGAACTGATTCAGGGCGGGTATCTTTACATCGCCCAGCCGCCGTTGTTTCGGGTGCACAAGGCAAAATTCGAGAAGTTCGTCGCTGACGACAAGGAGTTGAAGGAGTTTCTCATGCAGAACATAAGCGGCGAGCTGCTGGTCCGGGATTCAACCGGCCGGGAGTATCAGGGGGATGATCTGGTCAGGGTCCTGCAGCTGATCATGCAACTGGGGGAAAGGGCCAAGGAGGCAGAGAATATAGGGATTCAGCAGGATCTCTTCTTTACGATCCTCAATTACAAACAGCGTCTGGAACCCAGGATATTTTCCGGTGCCTTGCCAGGGGAGCAGGAAGACATCCAGGATTTCAGGGAATATATGCAAAAGCGGAACTATCAGCTGGAGATAGAAAAACAGGAACAGGAAGAGGTGGTCCGCTGGTTCGTCTCCTTCATCGACATGAACAAACGAAGGGTCAGGCTGGGGGTGGAATTCTTCAATTCCAGGCTCTACAGGCGGGCCCATGACATGGTCAGCAGTCTGCGGGACAACGGCTCGGAACTGAGTTACTCCATTATCCAGAAAAACGGCGAGGTCAAGGAGGTGGACACCGCTTTCGCCCTCTTTGATACAATCATGGAGCTTGCGGATAAGGGCTATCAGATCCAGCGCTACAAGGGGCTGGGGGAAATGAATCCAGAACAGCTCTGGACGACGACCATGCAGGCTGAAAACAGAATCCTGCTCCAGGTCAAGATCGACGAGGCTGAAGAGGCCGATCTGATCTTTCGGAGGCTGATGGGCGAGCAGGTCTCGCCGAGGCGGGAATTCATCGAACAGAACGCCCTGGCGGTCAGGGAACTGGATATATAATTCAGAAACGGGAAGACCGTTTCTGAATTACATATCGTGAAGTTTACGATGCTTATTTCATGAAAATAGGGGCGGATATGGAGTATTCACAGCACACGGTCAATATAGAAGACGAGATCAAGAAATCCTATCTGGAGTATTCCCTGAGCGTGATCATCGGCCGGGCCATTCCCGATGTCAGGGACGGGCTCAAGCCTGTCCATCGGAGGATCCTCTATGCCATGCATGATCTGGGGAATTACTACAATCGGGCCTATAAGAAATCGGCCAGGATCGTCGGCGATGTCATCGGTAAGTACCATCCCCATGGCGACTCCGCGGTCTACGACGCCCTGGTGCGCATGGCCCAGAATTTCAATATGCGGGATCCACTGGTGGACGGGCAGGGGAACTTCGGCTCCATTGACGGCGACGCACCCGCGGCCATGCGTTATACCGAGAGCAGGATGTCCAGGATCGCGGGGGAGTTTCTGGCCGACATCGACAAAAACACGGTCAATTTCCGGGACAATTACGACAACACCATCCAGGAGCCCGAAGTCCTGCCGACCAAGGTCCCCAATCTGCTGGTCAACGGCGCCGCCGGGATTGCCGTAGGCATGGCCACCAACATCCCGCCGCACAACCTGGGGGAGGTAGTCGATGCTCTGCTTCTGCTCCTGGACGATCCCGAGGCCACCCTTTTCGACCTGATGCAGAAGATCAAAGGGCCGGACTTCCCCACCGGAGCCATGATGTATGGGATGGCCGGGCTGAAGGAGGCCTATGAAACCGGCCGGGGCAGTGTCAAGATCAGGTCCAGGATAGAGGTCGAAGAACGCTCCAGGGGCTTGGAGTCGCTGGTGGTGACCGAGATCCCCTATGCCCTGAACAAGTCCAATCTGCTGCAGAAGATCGCGGCCCTGATAAACGACCGCAAGATCGAAGGCATTTCCGATCTCCGGGACGAATCCGACAGAAACGGGATCCGGATCGTGGTCGATCTGAAGAAGGGGATGCTCTCGGATATCGTGATCAACAAGCTCTATAAATATACCGCCCTGAACACCTCCTTCGGGATCAACTTCATGGCCGTGGTCAACAACAGGCCCAAGCTTTTAAACTTGAAAGAGTATTTCGAGCTGTTCATCCAGCACCGCAAGGAAGTCGTCCTCAGACGTTCCAGATACGATCTGGGAAAAGCCGAGTACCGGGCCCATATCCTGGAGGGACTGCGCATCGCCCTGGACCACATCGATGAAATCGTGGCCACCATCAGGGGCTCGGCCACTCCTACCGAGGCCAAAGAGAAGCTGATCCACCGCTTCGGACTGTCCGCAGTCCAGAGTCAGGCCATCCTGGATATGCGTCTGCAGCGGTTGACCAATATGGAGCAGGCCAAGATCCAGGAGGAATATCAGGAGATATTGAAGAGGATTGAGTACCTGAAGAGCATCATCCAGAATCCTGACATCCTGAAGGGGGTCATCCAGGAGGAATTGAAGACCGTGCGGGAGACCTTCGCCACCCCCAGGAAAACAGAGATCATGGCCTATGATCCGGAAGGGATAGAGCTGGAGGATCTGATAGCGGACGAGGAAGTGGTCATCACCCTGACCAGGAAGGGCTATATCAAGCGGACCCCGCTTTCCAGCTACAACCAGCAAAAAAGGGGCGGCAAAGGGCTTTCCGGGGCGACCCCCTCCGGGACCGATCTGATCCAGGCCCTGGTCTCCACGACCAATCATCAGCATCTTTTGCTGTTCACCAACTTCGGCCGGATGCAGATGCTCAAGGTCCTGCAGATTCCGGAAAGCAGCCGTCGGGCCAAGGGGACCCACCTCTCCAACCTCATCGATCTGCATGAGAACGAGTATGTGGCCACGGCCCTGGGTCAGCGCAATGTGGACATGGGCAACTACTTCATGTTTATCACCAAAAACGGCAAGGTCAAGCGAACGGAATGCGAACTGTACAAGAATCTGAGATCCAGCGGCCTCAATGCGGTCAGTCTCCAGAAGGGGGACGAACTGATCGCGGTCCGGGAGGTCAGCGAAAAGTCTGAGTTGATGCTCATCACCAGGCTGGGCTTCGCCATCCGTTTTGCCTGCAGCGAAATCCGGCCCATGGGCCGGAATGCGGCCGGGGTCAAGGGAATATCCCTGCGACAAGGGGACCGGGTCGTGTCCGGGGTGGTGGTCGATCCGACAGGTTCGGATATCCTGTTCACGGTTTCCGAACGGGGCTTTGGCAAGCGCACCCCGCTTAAACAGTACCGGCTGCAGTTCAGGGGAGGCAAGGGGATCATCAATATGAAACCCAGCGAGAAGACAGGAGGTGTCCTGGGTGCGATGGTGGTCCAGGAACAGGATCAGATCATCGTCCTGACCGGAGAGAACAAGATGATCCGCTTCGGGGTGGGCGACGTCCGGGTTTGCAGCCGTTCGGCTCAGGGGGTCAAGCTGGTGAACATGGACGATGGTGTTGAAGTGGTCAGCTTTGACCGCATCTTGCAGGAATCAGAGATAGAGGAGATATGAATCCCGGCCCTGGACCTTGATAAAGGTACATGAAACAGCAGTCCAAAGCCAGCCTCTTTGCCCTCGCTACTGTCCTCATCTGGTCCACGGTGGCCTCGGCCTTTAAGATCTCCCTGCGTCACCTTGCGGTTGTGCAGTTGTTGTTCTTCTCCTGCCTGGCCTCGGTGGCCGTTTTGGGGAGCATCGTCTTCTTTAGGAAAAAGCTTTTTCTTTTGAAGGAACTGACCCGCAAGGATCTCAGCCTCTCCCTGGGGCTCGGTTTTCTGAATCCCTTTGCCTATTATCTGGTCCTGTTCAAGGCTTATGACCTGCTCCCGGCCCAGGAGGCCCAACCCCTGAATTACACCTGGGCCATCACCCTGTCCCTTTTGTCCGTTCCCTTGTTGAAGCAGAGGCTCAAACCCTGGGACCTGGCCGCCCTGGGCCTGAGCTACAGCGGGGTCTTCTGGATCTCGGTCCGCGGGGATTGGGCGGCCCTTCATTTCTCCAGCCCCCTGGGCGTGGTCCTGGCCCTGGGCAGCACGGTTATCTGGGCCCTGTACTGGATATTCAACACCAAAGATCCCATGGATCCAGCCTGCCGCCTTTTCCTGAATTTCTGCTTCGGGTCCCTGTTCACCGGGCTGGTCATGCTCTTTGGCCCGGGATTTTCCCTGCCGGAACCGGCCGGGCTGGCCGGGGCCCTCTATGTCGGTTTTTTCGAGATGGGCGTGACTTTCGTGCTCTGGGGCACGGCCCTGAAGCTTTCCCGGACGGCTCTCCAGGTGAGCATCTTCATCTACCTCTCCCCGTTTCTGTCACTGATCTTCATCCGTTTCCTGGTGGGCGAGACCATCCTGTTAAGCACCGTCATCGGGCTGATCCTGATTATGGCCGGGATCGGGCTGCAACAGTTCTTTGCGGTTACCCGCAAAGCGCAACCTTGAGTTGCTCTGGGCTAAAGGAGAAGACCTGCAGGTAGGCGCTAAAAGGCAGCCTTCGGCATATCAACGACTTCCCGGCCCGGTCGCAGGCAGGTTTCAATAGTGGCCAGGGTGTGCGGTAGTGTGATGTCCACAAAGTACTTGGCCTGATGGACTTTTCCCAGGTGGAAGTCGTTCCTGCGGCCCTTGTTTTCCGCTGCCGACCGGGCGACGAGGGCCAGATCCAGCAAACGCCAGGCCATGGTCACCTCGCCGAAGGCCATCAGGGCGGGGTAGGTGCAGGATGCCCACAAAAACTGGTCTGACCGGTAACGCTCCTGCATTTTCCCGGCCGCTTCCCAGAGCCGTTCCAAGACAGCGGCAAGGGCCCGGACCCGGCCGCCCAGCTCATTGTCCAGCCGGTTCTGTTCGCAGAAATCTCCGATCTCCCGGCGAAAGGCCTGAAAACAGGCGCCGCCCTTTATGGTCATCTTACGGCCCATCAAATCCATGGATTGAATGCCGTTGGTCCCCTCGTACAGGGACATGATTTTGGTGTCACGCAGGTACTGTTCAAGGGGGTAATCCCTGCAGTAACCATAGCCTCCCAGGCACTGCACGGCGGTTTCACAGACCCTGAAACCCATATCCGAACAATAGGCTTTGATAATGGGGGTCAGGAAATCCACCAGATTCTGGTGCCGCTCTTTTTCTTGCCCCGGGGGCAGTTCCCGGGCCAGATCATCCCAATAGGCCCCTGAGTAAATCATGGAGCGCATGCCGTCGACCATGGCCTTCATCCAGAGCAGCATCCGCCGCACGTCAGGATGGTCGATGATCGGGATCTGGGCAGAATCGCGGCCGGTCAGGTCCCTGCCCTGCCTGCGTTCTTTGGCGTAGGCCAGGGCGTTTTGGTAGGCCGTACCGGCCATGGCCATGCCGCTGACCCCGGTGTTGATGCGGGCCGAATTCATCATCTGAAACATATGGGCCAGCCCCCGGTTCTCCCGGCCGCACAGGTACCCGATACAGCCGCCCTTTCCGCCGAAGGTCAGAGCCGCGGTGGGCGAACCGTGCAGACCCATTTTCTTTTCGATTCCGGTGCAGACCACGTCATTGGCTTCTCCCAGGCCGCCGTTTCGGTCCACCCGGATTTTGGGTACAATGAAGAGGGAAATCCCTCTGACCCCGGGAGGCGCCCCCTTGATGCGGGCCAGGACCAGGTGGATGATGTTTTCGGCGATGTCGTGCTCGCCCCAGGAAATGAAAATCTTGTTGCCCCTGATCCTGTAACGGTCGCCCTCAGGAGTGGCCGTGGTCTCCAAAACGGCCAGGTTCGAACCGGCACCAGCTTCGGTCAGGCACATGGTCCCAGCCCAGGTCCCGTCGTACATCCTGGGGACGAAGCGTTCTTTTTGCTCCTGAGTGCCGAAACTCTCGATCAGGTGGGCCGCCCCGTGGGTCAGGCTGGGGGCCATGTTAAAAGCCTGACAGGCGCCGTACATCAGGTCGTTGATGACGATGCGCAGCATGTGGGGGAAACCCTGTCCGCCATATCTGACATCGCGGGCCGCCGCGGTCCATCCCTGTTCCCCGTATTGCTGAAAGGCTTCGCGAAATGCAGCCGGGCAGACGACCCGCCCGTTCTCGAAGCGGGGCGGCTGCTCTTCTCCGATCTCGTTGAGGGGAGCCACGACACCCCTGGCGAAATTGACGGCTTCGCTGATCAGAAGGCCCAGGGTCTTTTCGTTTAAGTCCTTGTAGCGCTCCAGTCCGCAGAGTTTTTTGTAGTTGAGCTGGTCCTTGAGAATGAAGAAAAGATCCCTCTGATCGACTTTAAAGCTGTCCATGTATCAAATCGGATGTCAGTTGGTTATTCCCTGGAATTTCTCCATTTCCGTTTTCGGTATGAACCAGCGATTGCCCTTCTTGTAGCCTTTCAATTTTCCGGTTTTTAAATATCCCTGCAGGGTTCGTTTGTTCAAGCCGGTCGCCTCGACCACCTCGGAAACCGAATAATCCCTGCCCATGTCTTTTTCCGCCGGCTGCAGGTCCTCGCTTTCATCCAGGTCTGCCTCATAGGCCTCTATTTCTTCACCGAAATCCTGTTCGCGTTTCTTTAATTCACGGTCGGCGATACTCAGAATCGGTTCATAGCCTTCTTGAATAAAGAGGCTTCGAAAATACTTGCCGTATTCGTTCTGCCTGTGCACTTCAAAATTAAAAGGAGTGATGATGATTTCCTTATCTCCTAAGCCGAGTTCTTCGATCTGCTCGGTCACCTTTTCGTAAATATCGATTCCCCAGGAAAAGGCCTCTTCTTCGTACACATTCAAGTCATTGGTCATCCCGTAATGATTCAGGTAACAGACCAGAAAGATCTCATCGGATTCAAGCGGAAGATTCGGGGTGTCCTGGTGGATGATGACCTCGATGACTCTCGTGTCTGCTTTGGCGATTGCCCGGGCTAATTTTTCAAGGGTCTTAAACTGCTCGATCATAAATTTCCCTTCATGACGGTTTACTCAAGTCAGCCCTGCCTCTGGCAGTGCTGACTTGTAATTATTAAACCGGTTCGCATTCTTGGATGGAATTTCATACCAGGACGTTTCAACAAAAAATTGTATCTGCAGGTACGGCCGGACTGGAACGGAAATGCCTCTGCCTGCTCTTGCCTAAGGGTATTCCTTGACTATGATCTCCTCCAGTGGTCTCTTGGGGACATGATGGGTTCCGGATTCGTCCCGCCAGTACTTGATATCGCCGTTTTGGCCGATGTATTCCACTTTGACCGTTTCCCTGGGTTTACCCAGGGCCAGGACCAGCAGAATCTGGTAGCGCTCATCGATGCTCAGGTCCCGGCGAAGCCCGTCGCGGTTGATGGACCCGAGGATACAGCCCCCCAGGCCTTTCTCCACCGCCCCCAGGAGCATGCTTTGGCAGGCGATCCCGTGATCGCAGAAGAAATCTTTATTGATGCCGGTATCTCCGAGGATCACGATGTAGGCCCCCGGCCTCTCCCCTTCTTCCGGACCGGGCCAGTCCTTGAGAGCCGCGGCCCAGGCCAGACGCTTGAAGATCTTGGCATTGGTCTGCCCGTCGCTGGACAAAATATATTTCAGGGACTGAAGGTTTCCCCCAGAGGCGGAATGCCTGGCCAGGTCCACGAGTTCGCGCAGGGTCCCGACATCGACTCCGACCTCCTGGTCAAAGCGGCGGTAGCTCCGATTGGCATAGATGAGATCCTTGATCATACATTCTCCGTGACGGCTGTTGGTTTTGAAGCAATTGGATCGGGATTTATCACAATAAAGTCAGACAAACTTACCAGGCAACGATAAAAAGTCAAGAGGAAGATGGCCAAAAGACAAGAACAGGACCAAGACCGTTTGTCGACTGTTTGTTGCCCTATCTTGACAGGGACAAGGGAATGGGTGAGTCTGGGATGAAGTTTTTCCGGACAGTGAAGGAGTCTTTTTGTGATCAGCCATATCTCCGAAGCCGATATCCCTTCCCGGCCTCCGGTCCCGTGGTCTGCCCGCGATACATGGGCCGGGGTGGCCTGTCTGGGGCTTTGGGCCGTTCTGGCCTTTGGGACGGTCATCCTTGTCCGGGCTCTGCGGCTGGATTTGAATCCGGGGCTGGTGATAAGCGCTCTGGAGCTTCCCCTGCTGCTGCCGGTATGGTGGTTCGCTTTCAAGAAGAACCGGGTCGGCTGGGGTCAACTGGGTCTGGCCGGCTTCAAACCCGGTGTCCTGGGCATCGGGATCGGGCTCATGTTACTGGTATTTGGCTTCAATATCCTGTACAGCGGCCTCCTTTCCAGGTACGGACTAACAATGCAGCTGGATCTGGAAAGGGTCTTCGAGCAGTCCGCCTCGCCGTGGCCGCTGGTCTTCGGGGGGGTGGTCATAGCTCCCTTTGTCGAAGAGATTTTTTTTCGGGGGTTCGTCTTTGCGGGCCTGAAGAAAGGCTACAGCTGGAAGACGGCCATGGTGGTCAGTGCCGCCCTTTTCGCCCTGATTCACCTGCGGCCCCTGGCCATGCCGCCGATTTTCATGCTGGGTCTGGTTTTTGCCTATCTCTATCAGCGAAGCGGCTCCATTTTCCCGGCCATCATCCTGCACATCCTGGTCAACGGACTGGCCCTGGGATCGGCATCCATGGCCAGGGGAATGCAAGCCTTTCTCTCAGAGATCTATCCACTTTTCCGGCAACTTGGATCAGTATGAAAAACCCGGAAGAGATACTTCTCTTCCGGGTCTTATGGTCCTGGTGGAGCTGGACGGAATTGAACCGACGGCCTCCTGAATGCCATTCAGGCGCTCTCCCAACTGAGCTACAGCCCCGCAGACAAAGAAATTAACCAATAGATCGAAATCTTGTCAACCACTTTTTTGAAGTCCTTTTCTGCAATTGAAAAAAACCAGGGGCTGTCCTATACTTGCTGACCGTGAACAGCCATCCCCATAACGGCAGGAACCCAATAGACAGCATCGGTCCATCATGCTTGAGTTTTTACGCATCCAAAACCTGGCCCTGATTCAAGACCTGGAGATAGAGTTTGCTCCCGGACTTAACGTGCTGACCGGAGAAAGCGGGGCCGGAAAGTCCTTTGTCCTGCGGGCCCTGGATTTCATACTCGGGGAGAAGCTGCAGCCGGACATGGTCAGACAGGGCAAAGACAAGGCCCGGGTGGAGGCCGTCTTTGTCCTGCCTGAAGAGGAATATCTCCTCAGGCGGGAAATCAGCGCCCGGACCGGCAGGAGCAGGCTCTTTCTAAACGACGACCTGACCTCCCAGGAAAGGATCCGCTCCCTGAAGAACAGATTGATCATCCATACCAGCCAGCACAGCCAGCAGCGGCTGCTAAGCCCGGGTTTTCACCAGCATATCCTGGACAGTTTTCTGGATAAGGAAACCCTGGGGCAAAAAGACCTCCATTTGCAGGCACTCAAGAAAGTCAACAGGGAAAAAAAGGAACTGAACCAGAAATTTCAGAGCCTGCAAGAGAAAAGGGAACTCCTGGAACACCAGGCCGAAGAGATCGAGCGGGTGGCCCCGGGGGATGGCGAAGAAGAAGAGCTCGAGCAGAAGAAAGACCGCTTGAGAAATCAGGCCCGGATCCAGAAAGACATCCAGGACGCCCTGGATATCCTGCACCACCCGGACAACCCCCTTCTGGACAACATTCGCTCCCTGCAGCAGAGTCTTTCCCGGCTGGCTCAGCTTGATGAGGGGTTTGGAGGGTACGGCGAACAATTAGAGGATATCAGGCAATTTTTCTCGGATCTGGATACGAGCCTCAGACAGCGGCCCAGCCTGGGAGAAAGCGAGCAGGAGCTGGAGGATATCGAAGCCAGGCTCTTTGCCCTCTCCAGGCTGCAGCGCAGGCTGAACCGGTCCATGCCGGAGATCATTACCCTTAAGGATGAGATTGAGGCCAACCTCTCTTTTCTGGACCGCTGCCAGCTGGATGTCAGGGAGCTGGAGCGCCGGGAACAGGACATAAAAAAGGACCTGGATCAGGCCGTGACCAGGCTGAACAGTGCCCGGGAGCAGGCCGGGAAGAAACTGGCCGGTCAGTTGCAGGAGGAGCTTTGGACCCTTGGATTTTCAAGGGATGTCCAGGTCGGTTTCGAGTTCAGCCCGCTGGAGATCTTCCCCGGTGTCTTTGAACAGCAGGCAAGGCTGCAGTGGATTCCAAATCCAGGCCAGCCCGGCCAGCCCCTGGACAAGATCGCCTCCGGCGGTGAGTTGTCCAGGTTTCTACTGGCCCTGGTGGGCTTGCTGGCCGCCGACGAGCTGCCCTCCCTGCTTTTCGACGAGGTGGACGCCGGAATCGGGGGGATCATCCTGGGGCAGGTCGGACAGAGGATCGGCGAGCTCTCCCAAAAACAGCAGATCATCCTGGTCACACACTGGCCGCAGCTGGCGGCGGGGGCAGACCGCCACTTCCATGTCCACAAGGAGGTCCTGGACAGTCAGACCTTTACCCGCTGCAGGCCGCTATCCCGGAAAGAGATAAGGGACGAACTCTCGCGAATGGCCGGGGGCGGCGAACAGGGGCGGGTCATGGCCGGGCAGCTCCTGGACAGGGAGAATCGATTCTAGAATGTAAGACGTTGGTCAATAACTCCGAGCCCGTGCCCTTTGCCGGCAGGTTTTCCGCCGCCTATGGTCATGGCTGTGCAAGGTCTGATAGATATGTCGATGTGCACCTCATTGCCGGTCGTTGCGCTGAACAGACTCGGCAGCGACCGATTCGTTCATCTCATCCTCCAGTCCCCGGGCTGGAAATGGATCCCGGGGCAGTTCGTGATGCTCAGGCCGTCCTCCTGGAGTCAGGATCCTTTCGGGGCCCGGCCTTTTTCCATAGCAGACATCGATGAGCAGGGGCTGCACGTCTACTTCCAGGTCGTGGGCCAGGGAACCGAGTACCTGTCCGGGCTTGGGCCCGGGGACCGGGTCCGTGTCTGGGGTCCACTGGGCCGCGGCTTCTCCTATGAAGAGGATAAAGCCCTGCTGCTCCTGGCCGGAGGAATGGGCCTGGCACCCTTTGTCGGCCTTATCCGGACCCATCCGAAGCCCATAAACCTGGAGCTCATCTTCGGACACCGCCAGGACATTGCAGGCTATCCCTTTCAAAGGCTTGAGCAGCAGACCCTGGCCTGGAGCTTCCAGGACAGGACCGAAGAAGATCTGCTGGAGCTGAAAAGGGTGCTGGGACTCAAGATCCGGGGCTACGCCCCTGAAGGAGAGGTCCTGGCCTGCGGCCCGCGACCTTTCTTGAAGATGGTCAAGGGATTGTCGGCAGAATTCGTTGCCCGGACCCAGGTCTCTCTGGAAACGGTCATGATGTGCGGAGTAGGGGCCTGCCTGGGCTGCGTGGTCCCCGGTGAAAACAAAGCCAACCTCAAGGCCTGTTCCCAGGGCCCGGTCTTTCGGGCAGAAGAAGTCAGGCTTTAGGATGATTGAATTTCGTGGTCTGGTCTTTAAGGGCGGAAAACAGTTTTTGCAAACCATGGAAGCCTTGGTCAACATGATGCTTTGGTATTGGAAGGCCTGAATGAAGAGAACGAATCGAAACGTACCGGTTTTTAGGGGCTAGCCCGTGGACATGAGCGTCAAGGCCGGCGGCCTGGAATTTAAGAATCCGGTGCTCACCGCTTCGGGTACCTTTGGCTACGGGCTGGAGTTCATGCCTTACGGGGACCTGTCCAGGCTGGGGGGCATCGTGGTCAAGGGGCTTTCCCTGGAGCCGAGGCAGGGCAACCCCGGGCCGCGGATCGTGGAGACCAGCTGCGGCCTGCTAAATGCCATCGGTCTGGAAAACATCGGGGTGGAAGCCTTCATCAGGGACAAGCTGTCCCTGCTTCCCTGGGACCGAACCGCGGTCATCGTCAATCTCTACGCCCGGGAAAGCGAAGAATTCGGAGAACTGGCCGCCGTCCTGGCCGATCAGGAAAAAGTGGCCGGGCTGGAGGTCAATGTCTCCTGCCCCAATGTCCGGGCCGGCGGGGTCCAGTTCGGCCAGGACCCGGCCCTGGTGGGTGAGGTCACCAGAAAGGTCAAAGACCGGGCCGGGTCCAAGCCGGTCATGGTCAAACTGAGCCCCAACGTCACGGATATCACGGTTCTGGCCAGGGCCGCGGAAGAAAACGGAGCCGACCTGCTTTCCCTGATAAACACCCTGAGCGGGATGGCCGTGGACATCCGGACCAGAAGACCCTGTCTGGCCAATACGACAGGCGGGCTGTCAGGGCCGGCCATCAAGCCGGTAGCCCTTAAGATGGTCCACGCCGTCTGCCGGGCGGTCAAGATTCCTGTCATCGGCCTGGGGGGGATCACCACGGCCGAGGACATCCTGGAGTATCTCCTGGTCGGGGCCCGGGCAGTCCAGGTGGGTTCAGGCAATTTCCAGAGTCCGGACAAAAGCTTTCAGCTGGTCCGAGACCTGGAGAATCTGACCGGGGAGCTGGGAATCGCTTCCTGGGAGGAATATCGGGGCTCTCTCGAAGAATGGGGCAGGTGATGAGAGATACAATCGTCTCTGAAAACAAGAAAATCGGGATTCTTCATTCGACTATATGTCAGGCCTGCCAGAGGCAGGGCTGACAACTGAGATGCGTTCCAGCATTCCCCCCCTCTCTTCCCATCCGCCATCCGCATTACGAGTTCCGAGCTCCGCGTTCCGCGTTATTCCCCTTTCTCCGCCCGGACCGGGTTTCGCAGGGTGCCGATCTTTTCCACGGTCAATTCCAGCTGGTCCCCGTCCTGGAGATAGACCGGGGGGGTGCGCTTGAAACCAACCCCGCTCGGGGTCCCGGTCAGGATGACCGTCCCCGGCAGGAGGGTCGTCGACTGGGAGAGGAAGGCGATGAGCTCGGCCACGGAGAAAATCATGTCCCCGGTGTGACCGTTCTGCATCATCTCGTTGTTCAGGGTGCAACTCAAAGCCAGGGCCTGGGGGTCGGGAATTTCATCCGGAGTGACCAGGACCGGCCCCAGGGGGCAGAAGGTGTCGAAGCTCTTGCCCCTGGTCCATTGTCCGGAACCCTTGACCCCCTGCCATCTCCGGGCCGAGACGTCATTGCCCACGGTGTAGCCGAGAACACAGTCCAGGGCCTTGTCCAGGGGGACGTCCCTGGCCTTTTTCTTCAGGACCACGGCCAGTTCGACTTCATAGTCCACCTGGGGGGGGTTCATGCAGGACGGAGGCAGAATGACCGAGTCTTCCGGACCGACGACAGAGGCCGGGTTTTTCATGAACAGGACCGGATACTTCGGCGCCTCGAGGCCGGTTTCCCTGGCGTGTTCATGGTAGTTGAGACCGATGCCCAGGATGACCGCCGGCTGCAACGGAGCCAGAATTTTTGTGACCCCGGCCCGCTGGCCGGTCTCTGTGAACCCCTTTGCGAGGCCCCCTTCCAGGACCAGGGCCTGTCCGTCCTGGTGGTCGTGTCCGAAGCGGACCTGGCCTGTTTCGTCCATAAAACGGATGATACGCATCTTACACACTCCTTTGCATTGTTTTGATCAGGGAGGGCAGCCAGTTGTAGACCGGGAAGAGGGAGTCGGCCACCTGTCCTCTTTTGGGTATCATGAAGATGAAACACTTCTTCCGGCCGGGAACGACAGCGATATGCCTGATGAGCCCCGGCTCCGGACTGCGGCTCAGGAAATCCATGAGGCTGCTTCTGGTCTCCGGGGACTGATAGTAGAGCCGGAATCGGTAGCCTCCCCAGTCCACCTCCTCCTGCTGCAGCTGTTCGCTGTTTGTTATCCTTGACCCGGCAAATCCGGAATATCCGGTTTCTATGAGATGACACTCCTCAGCTGGAGGGGCTTTCAGATGCAGTTCCAGGAACAGACGGTCATATTTGCGTGTCAGCTTGGAAACAGGCAGATACAGCCAGGAATGCCTGGGGAGCATGGTGATGGTTGCGTCGACGCGCGAGAGGATGGCCCCTTTTTTCCTGATATGGAGATTGGCGTGATACCCGATGGCCCCCCCGATATTGGTAAAGGTTTGGTCAGAGGGACGAAAGACCTTGAGAAGATCCTCGAAGGCGCTGGCAAAGATCGCGTGGTTCCGTCTTCTTCCCCAGAAATAGCCATAGGCGAGCAGAAACGAAAAAGCCACGAAGAGAAAGAAGACAGGCTGGGTTACAATCGGTTCATAGTCGGACATAGTTTGGATATCTACCAGTTTTCAGGGAGGATGTTTTCATGGATAGCATACAGACCGCCCCTGCTCTCCGGGGAAGGGGGGCTGGACAGGCTGATGCGTTGAAGCGGCACGCCTTCGGCCGCGGCCTCTATCTTTTTTTCGACATGTCCGGCCATGTCCTTGTTTTCCCGGCTGACCTTGTTGTCGATCAGCAGGCGCAAGGGCAGGCCCAGATCCCGAAGCCCGGCAATCAGCCTGTCTGATTCCTTGAGGGAGAGGACATCGGGGTTGAAGACCAGGACGAAACGGCAGTCCGGCCCGCGCAGGGTCCGGTTCAGGTCCTGGTAGGTCTCGTTCAGAGCCAGTAGTCTCTGCAGGATGTCGTCGTCTTCCTCTTTATAGTCCAGGACGGTTTCCGAAGAACTCAGGGCGCCTTTTATGCGGTGGATGGTATAGCGCTTTTCGAGGATCTGCCGCCGAATTTGGATCAACCTGTCGATCCAGGTTGTGGTCACCGCGGGCAGGGCCAGAAACCTGAGGGTCAGGCCGGTCGGGGGGGTATCGAAGATGATGTAGTCAAAAGCGGTTTCCTTCTGCAAAATTCGGGCAATGCCGGTCAGCAGGGCATATTCTTCAATGCCCGGGGAGTACTTGAGAATTGAGAAGTACTGGTCGAGGTTGAGGGTCTTTAAGTAGCCGTAGGTCCTCTCCAGGACATCGGACTCCTGTTCGAGATATTCCCGGGAGAGCTTCTGCAGATCGATCTCCCTCAGGGTCAGGGTCTGGCTCAGCTTCTTCTTTTCCCTGGTTATGGCCACATCGAAGATATCGCCCAGGTTGTGGGCCGGGTCCAGGGATACGATGAGTACTTTCGACCTTTGGGAAAGCTGCCAGGCGGAGGCTGCGGCCATTGTGGATTTCCCCACCCCTCCTTTGCCGGTGAAAAAGATGATCTTCATTCAGTCAATGCCCAGTGTTCCGCACAATTCAGCCAGCATGTCTCCGGCGTCCCCGGCCCTTGCGTTCAGGACCCCGATTTCCCTCTCCATGAAAGGCAGGAGTTCGACCGCCAGAAAAGAAGGGGGCGCCGGGAGACCGATAAAGGACCCCAGAAGCAGCAGGGCAAAGATGTTCTCCAGCTCCCTCACTTCAACCTCGGTCAAGGAGGCTGCTTTCTCGCGGTGAGAGCTGTTGAAACCGGAGAGGATGTCCTTGAGAATTTCGAAAATGCGTGGAGACATACGAGTTATACCAGAAGTTGGCATAAATTGCACTTTTGTCTCTGCCGTAACTGAAACCTTATAAGGCTAGTGTATGACAGGAGATTCATCTGGGGCCAACTTCTGGTATCTATTTGATAAAATTCAAAAACATGAAATTTCTATGCAAAACATCAATTCTGACGACCGTAAGTATAAAAGAAATTTTCCTGTTATCTGTCTTGAGCCTGCGGACTCTGGTCCGCAGGCTCAAGACAGATATTAGAAGCGGTAGAAACTGTACTTCTGGGTGTAATAGCTTTCCAGAAAACCTTTCTGCTTCTGGAGAAAGTCGAAATGGCCCTGTTCCCAGTCGGCCAGGCGGATAAAAAGCTCCTTCAACTGGTACTGGTCCGTCTCTTCGGCCATCTGACGGTAGGTCTTCTCCGATTCGAGCTCCAGCTTCATCCCGATGGACAGGGCGGACATATCGAAATCGGAGACCTTTTCCTTGAATTCACGGGTAAAGATGGGGCTTTCGGCGTCCTCAAAGGATGCCGGGGCCGGGAGCTGAGGCACGGTCAGGTCCTTCCCGGCTTCATAGTCCTTGCCTATCTGGATGAGACTGTCCAGGTGGCTCTGCTCTTCGTCGGCGAGCATGCCGAAGACCTCTCTGGCCTTTGTATCTCCGGTTTTTTCAGCGGCTGCCCTGTACAGCTCCCTGCCTTCAATCTCGCCTTTCATTGCCGTTTGTAATGCCTGTTGCAGATCCATAGGCCCTCCTTCGGTCTTATCAGACCATAAACAACCTCTCTTCAAAGCGGCGAGCCCACGCCAGCCTCGCCGCTGGATCCATTATAACACGTCAACGGCGCGATGAGAAGTTTATTCGACCTTATAGGCCCGGGATTTGATAAAGTCGTAGATGAACACGAAATTCAAGACCAGCATCACGCAGAGGATGACCATGACGGTCCACCCGGAAACCGGCTTCGCGGCAATGGCCCCGGGCTGAACGACCACGACGAACCACAGGATGGCCGCGGTCACGGTTATCCAGAGCAGCCAGGCCGGAATAACGGCTGAATTGGCGAATTTCGACTTAAGCTTCTTGGCTGCATAAGCCGCCCCGGACATGAGGGCGATGGAGGCAATCAGCTGGTTGGCCGCCCCGAAGGAGCCCCAGATGATCAGCCAGTTCCCGCTTGCGGCCAGCCAGATTCCGATGGCCGCTGGTATGACCGAGGCGATCCAGCGGTTGGTCAACAGGTTGTAGACCCCCGTGGCCTTATCCTTGAGAGGCAGGGCCATCTCGGACAGGCAGTAGCGGGCCAGGCGGTTGGTGGTGTCCAGGGTGGTCATTGCAAAGGAGGCCACCCACATCCCGGCGATGATCTTCACGATTTTGGTCGGGAGGAATCCCAGCCAGGTGGCGTTGACCATGTCCGCGTAGGACTGGACAAAGAGGTTGGCCTTGGAGAGCCCGACGGATGCGGAGGCCTTGGTGAACATGGCCCCCCAGTTGTCGAAATTCAGGGTCTCGGTCGATATGCCCGCGTTCTTCAGGGCCGTGTAGCCGAAGCCGGCGATGGAGACGATGACGATGGTCGACAGAAAGCCTTCGGTGAACATTGACCCGTAGCCGATCAAGAGGCCGTCGCTTTCCTTGGTGAGCTGTTTGGAGGTCGTGCCCGAAGCGACCAGGGAATGGAAGCCGGAAAGCGAACCGCAGGCTATGACCAGAGGAATGGCCGGCCAGAAGGGAGTCGGTTTGCCTCCGAGCAGGACCGGGGAGAAGGTTGAAAAGGCAGGGACTTCAAACCCCTTGAAGGCAAAGATGGCGGCGATGAAGCCCAGGATCAGACCTGCGTAGAGCAGCCAGGAGTTCAGGTAGTCCCGCGGCTGCAAAAGGACATTGACCGGAATGGAGGCGGCGATGATGATGTAGAAGAAGAAGATCCACATCCAGGAAAT
>JAIPDR010000023.1 GCA_021737615.1 Desulfohalobiaceae bacterium
CGAAGCTCATGCTCTTTGACGAGCCCACATCGGCCCTGGACCCGGAGATGATCAAAGAGGTCCTGGATGTGATGATCGAACTGGCCCGGGAGGGGATGACCATGATGGTCGTCACCCATGAAATGGGTTTCGCCAAGAGCGTTGCCCACAGGGTGATGTTTATGGATGACGGATACATAGTGGAGAGCAAACCGCCGGAAGAGTTTTTCTCTCACCCTGAACACGAGCGGACCAAGCTCTTTTTGAAGCAGATATTGTAATTTTCTGTTTGAGCCTCAGAGCTTTCAGCCTGAAGGCTCAAACAGAAAATTACATAACGATAAACAACTATATTTATGAATATGGGGCAAAGCTGTTGTACTATTGGATTGAAGTCCCCACAACTGCCAGTTTGATCGGGATAGAAGAAACTTCGTGCTTATTGAATAACCCAGTCCTTGGCAGAGAGATTCTTCGTTCGCCCCAGTTAAATGCGCTTCGCTTCAGAGATTGAACTGGGCAGGCAGACTCACTCAGAATGACAAAAAACGAAAATTCCCAAAAACCTATCCTTCTGCCAACCAAGAACCAAGAACAGGTGTTGTTCTTCCCAATGCTCTTTGCCTCTTAGTCCACTCCCCCCTCGTATGAAACTCCATCCAAGAATGCGAACCGGTCACAGGGCTCTCTTGTGCTTAAACGCTTCCGGCTCTCGGTTTTCTAAGGCTCGCTCATGGGGGATCCCTGCCCCCTCCGGACTCTTAGACTCTGCTATAAACTTTGATGCGGCCTGAACGAGAATCTTCAGCAGTCTTATGGTTTGAAGCCGTAGGCGCGGTCCGGTTTCCCCCATTTCGCGAGCCTAAGAAAACCTGAGAACCTCTAAGCGAGGTCGCGCAAGAAAACCCTGTTGCCCGGTTCGCAAAGAGGTGCCGATGCTCAAAACTGGAGTTTCTTCTCATTGATCAAACCGGCAGCAATCGAAATCAACAACATGAGTTAAAAGTCTAGCAGTTGTTCTCATAAATATTCAATAGTTATATGTCAGGCCTGCCAGAGGCAGGGTTGACCTCTGATCTCTGACCTCTCTCTTCAACGAGGATGATCTGCAGGTCGCAGACATTGGTCCTGGTCGGACCCGTACGCAACAGGCCGCCAAGGCTGTCCAGGAAGTGGTAGGAATCATTATTTGCTAAAAACACGGCCGGATCCACTTTACGGGCTTTGGCCTCCTTGAGCAGCTCGAGATCGGCAAATCCGCCCGCGGCGTCAGTGGGGCCGTCGCTTCCGTCCGTCGAGGCGCACAAGAACGACACCCTCTCCAGGATCTCCTCGTCGCCGGCCATGGCCAGGAGAAAGGCCAGGGCGAGCTCCTGGCATCGACCCCCCTTTCCGCTGCCTCTAAGGGTCACAACCGGTTCCCCGCCTGAGATGATGCAGGCCGGAGGCTGGACCAGCAAACCGTCTACTGCGACATCCCGGGCGATCCCGGCCAGCAGCTTGGCCACTTCTGAAGCCTCTCCGGTGATCCGCGAGGTGAGCAGGATGGTGTTGTATCCCAGGCTCTTTGCCTTTTCTCCGGCCACCTTTACCGCATTGCGGTTGGTGCCGATTAGGATGTTGCGGGTCAGGTTCAGGTCCGGGTCGTCTGCCTTGAGGGTCTCCGGGATAATTCCCTTTTTCCCGTTTTCCAGGACTTCAAGGACCTGTGGGGGGATCGAGTTCGCGATGCCGTATTTGTCCAGGACGGCCCTGGCTTCGGCAAAGGTCGTTGGGTCGGCCGTGGTGATCCCGGAGGCGATGCTGCTCAGATCATCACCGACCACGTCGGAGAGGATGAAATTCAGGCTGCGGGCCGGCGCCAGATGCGACAGAAACCGGCCGCCTTTTAAGCCGGAAAGGTGTTTGCGGACGCAATTGATCTCCTGAATCGTTGCGCCGCAGGCCAAAAGGGCGGAGGTGGTCTTCTGCTTGTCCTTGAGACTGAGGGCCTTCGGCCGTTGTTTCGAACCGTATTCCAGAGGCAGGGGCAGCAGGGCCGAACCGCCGCCGGAGATCAAGGTCAGGACCAGGGTCCGTTCCTGAGCCTCTTCGGCCAGCTTCAGTATCTGCCTGGCCCCAAGGACTCCGTTTTCATCGGGCATGGGGTGGCCCGCTTCGATAACCTGCATCTTGGAAAGCTCTTCGCCGTGCCCGTATTTGACCACGACCAGACCCCTGTCCAAGCGATCCCCCAGGATCTTTTCAAAGGCCAGGGCCATGCGGGCCGAGGCCTTGCCTCCGCCAAGAATAAGGATCTGATCAAAAGGGGAGAGGTCGATTGTGTAATTCTCGTCTTCCATATCGATCAAGAGGCGATTCTTTTCTAGCCGGACCCGGTCCAGGATCATCCGTAAGGGATCGACCCTGTCCAGTCCGGCCCGAAAAATGGCCTCCAGCCGTTTTCTGTGTGTCATTTCGTCCATATCCTGCACTCTCTTTATGACCAGACGGCGTGTCCGGCCGGTAAATATAGTAGGTGCCCTGTTTTTCTTGACCAAAACAATTGCTGAACGTATTGTTGCCTTTTAGCATCAACCCAGGAGACTTTCAAGTCTTTGATCCATGGTCCCCTCAACAGGAGAAGGCTTTGCCCGATTTTTGGTCCGCCTTTCAGTTCTTGACCATCATCCCCCTTGGACGAAGCAATGACTTCCGCCCGGGAACGATGCTTCCCTGGTTTCCGGTTGTCGGCCTTTGCCTGGGACTTTTTCTGGCCCTGTTCAATCTACTGGCCCTCTCCTTCTGGCCGGCCGAGGCGGTGGCGGTCCTGGATGTTCTCCTTTTGATCTGCGCCACGGGAGCCCTGCACCTGGACGGGGCGGCCGATGCCGCCGACGGCATGCTGGGGACCAGGCCCCGGGAAAAGGCGCTGGAAATCATGAAGGACAGCCGGGTGGGGGCCATGGGGCTGGTGGCTGTGGTCTCAGTGCTGGCCGTAAAATGGGCAGGCATGTATGCCGTCCTTTCCGGAGGAACAGCCTGGCGCACTTTTCTGATTTTTCTCCTGGTGCCCGCTTTCTCCAGAGGATCCATGACCCTGGGGATCAGATTTTTAGAGTATGGACGACCGTCCGGAGGCACCGGACATGGTTTTTTCGATTCTGAACCGGATTTCAGAATGTATTTGGGGCTGTTCCTGCTGATGCTGCTCTCCCTGTTTCTCGGTCTTCAAGGCATCTGGCTGATATTCTGCTTCGCCCTGATCACCGCCCTCGTCCTTTACTACTACAAACAGCGAATGGACTGCATCACCGGGGACATGCTCGGGGCCATGTGTGAGACCAACGAGGCCCTGCTCTTTCTGGCTGCCGGGATGAGTTTCTGAGGCTGAACATTTGCTTTAAATATTCTGCGCGAAAAGATGAAGATGACAGAGGGTTTCCTTCGCGGAGCACACGGATAGACCGTATAAGATGTTTTTCAGGCGATGAGTATGATTGAAGTATATCCGGGGTAGATAAGGCGGCATCATGCGACGAAAAGAAAAAGAGATCAGGGATAAGGCGGAAATGCAAACCGTCCTCGAACAGGGCCGGATCTGCCGCCTGGGCCTTCTTAATGGAAACAGGCCGTATATTGTCCCCATGAACTACGGTTATGCGGACAATTGCCTGTACTTTCATTCAGCCAAAGAGGGGATGAAAGTCGAACTGTTGAAAAAGGATACCCTGGTCTGTTTCGAGGTTGACTGCAAGCAGAGGCTCGTCAAGGGTGATACGGGCTGTGGCTGGACCATGCATTATCAAAGCGTTATCGGCTACGGGCGGGTCGAATTTCTTGAGACCAGGCAGGACAAGAAAAATGGGCTTCGCTGGGTCATGGCCCAGTATGCGCCTGGAAAGAGTTGGGACTTTCCGGACCGGAAACTTGATCAAACCCTGGTTTTCAGGTTGAGCATAGAAGAGATGACCGGGAAGAAATCTGGTGTCTGACGTGGTCAAGGCTGCGGATTCCTTCCCCTTGCTTCCCAGGGTGTACAAAGGGAAGTTTCCATTCGCACTGGCCTGCCCTTCCTTCATCTATCCGGCTGATTACCTGCCCAATGTCCGGAGGCTGGGGCTGTATCTGGACGAAATCGAGCTCTTGTTCCTGGAAGGGTCTTCCCGGCGGAGCCTGCCGGATACAAAGTTAATCCGGGAACTGACCTCAGTGGCCGGACCTCTGGGGCTGACCTACAATGTCCATCTGCCTACGGATGTTTCCCTGACCGCAAATCATGCTGCCGAACGAGACCAAGCGGCGGCAGCGATCGCCCGGGCGCTCGACCGGGTTCAGCCGCTTGATCCCACTGCCTGCGTGCTCCATCTGCCCTGGCAGGGGGAGACAGAGGTCAGAGGTCGGAAGACAGAGGCCAGGGGGGAGGAGGCAGAGGACAATGCGGGAAAAGACCCCTGTGTCTGCCCTTTGGCCGAGGTAAGGGGAAAACAAGAGTTTCTGGACCTGGGTGCTCAGGGATTGGACTTGTTGAAAGGCAAGGGAGCCGACCAGGAGCGGCTGGTCCTGGAGAATCTGGAGACCTATCCTCTGGAATGGGTGGAGGAGATTCTGGACGAAACGGGATTGGGTCTTTGTCTGGATCTGGGGCACCTCCTGCTCCAGGGTGCGGATCTCCGGGAGGCCTTTCAGAGAAACAGATCCAGGATCCGGATCATGCACCTGCATGGATTTGAGGCGCGAGACGGCAGGATGAGGGACCATTGCGGACTGCACCGGTTGCGCTCGGAGCATTTGCCTGTTATTAAACACATACTTGAAGCATTTGAGGGCGTGGTTTGTCTGGAAGTGTTCAATTTTCAGGATTTGTCTGCTTCTCTGGCTGTCCTTGAGGAACTGCTGGTCTGAATAGTTTTTGGTTAAGAAAATGCACCATATCTGTATTTGGCTTTTAACCCGTGAACCGTGAACTGTGAACCTGGAACTGGAGATATCGTATGCGTGTCATCCTCCCTTGTCATGAGATTCTCTATCTGCCACCCTCCGAGGAAATCCTGAAGCTCATCGAAACGGCCGGCAGGACCTGTTACAAGTCCGAAGACCGAATGGGGCCGGGTTCAGCAGAGGCGTTCATCAAGAGGATCGTTGATTCCGGTCATGAAAGCGTGATCGAGCACGGCGTATGCACGGTCAAATTCATCTGTGACCGGGGGGTAAGTCATGAACTTGTCAGGCACCGTCTGGCCGCCTATTCCCAGGAGAGTACCCGCTACGCCAACTACTCCCGGGACAAGTTCGGCAGAGAGATCACGGTCGTCAAACCCTGCTTCTGGCCCGAGGATTCGCCTGATTACAAGCAGTGGCTACAGGCCATGGAACAGGCGGAGAGGGCCTATATGCAGCTTCTGGACAGAGGCGCCAAGGCCCAGGAAGCCAGGAGCGTCCTGCCCAACAGCCTGAAGACTGAAGTGGTCATGACCGCCAATCTCCGTGAATGGCGGCATGTGCTCAAGCTTCGCTGCTCAAAGCCGGCCCATCCCCAGATCAGGGAAGTCATGCTCCCGCTGCTGCAGGAATTCAAGGAGCGGGTTCCGGTCCTGTTCGATGACCTGTACCGGCAGTATTTTGGTTGAGAGGAAATCAACCAGACCTGAGGGTCTTTCCTGCTCCGGGTAAGGCCTGATCCCGCCTACTGCACCAGCTCCCACTGCCCGTCCGGCCTGCGGCAGGCCCTGGCCCTGACCTGGTCCCGGCGGCCGTCGACCCAGGCGTCGAGATCCACATTCCGGCAGATCCTGCCCCCGCTTTGGTAGGCAGGCGCCGGGGTGGCCTGAAACCGGTTCCGGGTGTCCGGGTTGACCCATTCCCTGGTCTGATGGGACGGGGTGTACTCCAGGGTCTGCCCGATCTGCCCCCGGTCGTACTTGTCCAGCTCATTGCCCACGGCATACCCGAACAGGGCCCCGATGCCGGCGCCGATGAGGGCGTTTTCCAGCCGATGCTGCTCGTCCTCCGGCCCGAGATGGGACCCGACCAGGGCTCCGCTCAGTCCGCCCACGACACTGCCCTGCTGGGCCTTGCTGCCGCAGCCGGACAGGCCCAGGATGAGAAAAATTCCGAGAAAGACGATCCAGGTTTTCATGTCAGACTCCTTTTTCAGAGACCTTCTTCCAGGGCCGTCAGGTCCTGGTAAGTCTCCCGTTTCCTGATAAGGTGAGCCCGGTCCCTGTCCACCAGAACCTCGGCAGCCCTCGGCCGGGAGTTGTACTGGGAGGCCATGGCAAAGCCATAGGCCCCGGCTGAGAAAACCGCCAACAGTTCGCCTGGTTGAACCTCCGGCAGCCTTCTGGACCGGGCCAGAAAATCACTGGTCTCACAGACAGGTCCGACCACGTCGGCCTCTGATTCGATTCTTCCCTGCGGTCTGACCTCGGCCAGCCTGTGGTGGGCCTTGTATAGGGCCGGCCGGATGAGGTCGTTCATGGCCGCGTCCACCACCACGAACCTTTTGAGTTCGGTCTCCTTGTTATACAGAACCCGGGTGACCAGGATTCCGGCGTTGCCGGCAATGACCCGGCCGGGCTCCAGGATCAGGATCAGATCGAGGTCCTGGAGGGCCTGGGTCAGGGCCAGACCGAATTCAGAGGGGTGGGGCGGTTCCTCTTCGGCATAGGTGATGCCCAGTCCTCCCCCGAGGTCCAGGTATTTGAGGCTGATCCCCTTTTTCCGGAGGTCCTGGTAGAGCCTTTTAAGACGATCCAGGGTCTCGATAAAGGGCGAGATCTCAGTCAGCTGCGACCCGATATGGCAGTCGATGCCCAAGGGGTTGATTGCGGACAGGTCTCTGGCCAGTTTGTAGAGGTCCAGGGCCTGGTCCATGCCGACCCCGAATTTGTTTTCCTTGAGGCCGGTGGAGATATAGGGGTGGGTCAAGGGATCCACATCCGGATTGATGCGCAGGCTCATGGGAGCGATCCTGCCCATATCCCTGGCCACGGCGTTCAAGAGGTACAGCTCTTGCCTGGATTCGCAATTGAACATCAGGATGTCCGCCTCCAGGGCCTCCCTGATCTCAGACTCCTGTTTGCCCACGCCGGAGAAAACGATCTTGCGGGGGTCCATGCCGGCCTTGAGGGCCCGGTAGAGTTCCCCGCCGGAGACGATATCCGCTCCCGCCCCCTGTGCGTTGAGGAGCCTTAAGACACCGAGATTGGAATTGCACTTCACTGAAAAGCAGGTCAGATGGTCAAGGCCCTGAAAGGCCGAATCAAAGGCCTGAAAGTGGCGCTTCAGGGTGGCTGCGGAGTAGAGGTAGAGAGGGGTGCCGAACTCTTCGGCCAGGTCCTTGACTTTCAGTTCTTCGGCGTACAGTTCGTTGTTTCGCAGTCGAAAGTGATGCATGGTCTTCTCCAGGAGAGTCAAATTGGCAGAGCCTCACCAGCCGCGGGCCGAGCTGAGCAGACAGGGATTTTTCTCTCGAAGGCCGGATCAGCTCCGTATCGAAACATCCCCGGCAGTGATCGTGACCCGTTGACCGTCGTCCAATTGTATGATCAGCCCGCCTGATTGGTCAATATCCAGAGCCAGGCCTTCAAGAATCTTATGAGAGGAGCTTGCCTGAACCCGGGAGCTCAGGGTGTTGTTCCTGGCCTTCCATTTCAATCGAAGCGGCTCGAAACCGTGATCCAGGTAGTCAAAGTATAAAAACTCCAGTTCCAGAAGCAAGGCCTGGAGGAGGGCCGTTCTGGAGATCTTCCCTCTGCTTTCGATCTGCAGGGAGGTGGCGATCTCCTGAAGCTGCGGGTCCAGGTCCCTGGTCGCGCAATTACAGTTCAAGCCGATTCCGAGGGTCAAATAATTGATCCGCTCTGGTTCGGACGAAATTTCAGCCAGGATGCCGGCCAATTTTTTCCGGTTGACGATCAGGTCGTTTGGCCATTTGAGAAGAGGTTCCAGGTCGGGACAGATCTTTAAAACGGCCTGGACCAGGGCCACCCCGGCCAGTAAAGGAAAGTGGGTCCCCAGTTCCGGGTCAATCCGGGGACGCAAGATGACGGACATCTGGATCGACCCGGGCAGGCAGACCCACTCTCTCTGCCGCCTGCCCCGGCCCCGAGTCTGCTTTTCGGTGAGAACCAGGGTGCCTTCCGGAGCTTCCTTTTCTGCCAGCTCCTTTGCCTTGGCCTGCGTGGAAGGAACCTCGGACAGATGGATGATTTTCCGGCCCAGGCTCCTGGTCTTGAGTCCGGCCTGGATCTCCTCTGGCAGAAGAATATCGGGGATTTCCTTCAGGGCATAACCCAGGCCGGGAGTGGAAGCGATCCGGTAGCCCTCGGAGCGCAGCCTGCAAATCTGTTTCCAGACCGCGGTCCTGGAAATGCGAACTGCTTCGGCCAGTTCCTGCCCCGAGATCACCTCCCCGGACTTCAACAAATCCAGGATCATTGCTTTCCTGTTCCGCGTTAGAGCGTTGTTTTGTCCCTTGCTCACGGTTGTCATGAATTGAAGGTACTTCTTTTTTCTTTGAAGGACAAGGGAAGGCTGCCTGCCTGTCAACCATGGCCAGGGGCGGGGTTGACAGGCAGTCCGAAGGTACTCTATGCTCCTTTTTTTCGCACAAAAATGCAATAAAGGAGAGGCCCTATGGCGGAGGCCAACCAAGCCGGGACGGCCGGCACTCAATCGCTATTCAAACTGCACTGTCTGGTCTGGACCGGCCTGCTGGCGGCCCTGATCGCGGTCGGAGCCTATGCCCATTTCCCGATCGGCCCGGTGCCCATCAGCCTCCAGGTCTGCTTCGTGCTCCTGGCGGGATTCGTGCTCGGCCCGGTCTGGGGATTTTCGGCAGCGGCCCTTTACGTCCTGGCCGGTCTGGCCGGTCTGCCGGTCTTTTCCGGAGGGACTTCCGGAATAGGCCATGTCCTGGGCCCGACCGGAGGTTATCTCATGGGGTTCCTGGCGGCTCCGGTGATCACCGGAGCAGGGCTCCGGCTTATTCGAAGAAGAGTCCTGCCTCTGGGTTGGGGAGTTTTGCTGGCGGTTTTGGGGTATGTCCCCATCTATGGACTGGGGCTGACCTGGCTGAAGACCTCTCTGGCAATCTCCTGGGGCAAGGCTTTCTGGGTGGGCATGCTCCCCTTTCTGCCCTCCGACCTGCTGCAGGTGGCGATCAGCGTGGCCGCGGCCAGGTACCTCTTCAGCCACGATCTGACACCGGGAAGATGATCAGGGTCCGGGACCTGTCCTTCGGGTATTCAGGGGACGAAGTCCTCAAGCAGATCAGCTTCGAGGCAGCTCGGGGCCGGTGTGTGGGGCTGCTCGGGGCCAACGGCAGCGGCAAGTCCACCCTGCTCGGGCTGCTCGGGGGGTTGTTTTCCCCTGTTTCCGGGTCGATTTGCATCCAAGACCTGCAAAGCCCGGGGCAGGAGCCTGCCATCAGGAGACAGACCGGACTCCTCCTGCAGGAGGCCGAACTGCAGATCCTGGGAGCCACAGCCAGAGAGGATCTGGACTTGAGCCTCAGAACCCGGGGCTGCCGGGATAAGGGCAAGGCTTTGGAGCTGGCGGGACGTTTCGGCCTCTTGGAGGTCCTTGACCAGCCGGTACAGCATCTCTCCGGCGGGCAGAAGCGAAAGCTCTGCCTGGCCGCGGTCCTTTTGAAGAAACCGGATGTCCTGCTCTTTGACGAGCCCTTCTCCGGCCTGGATTACCCGTCTTCACAGGAGCTCAGAGCTATCCTTCAGGAAAACCGAAAACAGGGCATTTCCCAGATCATCGCGGCCCATGACCTGGAGCCGCTGCTGGGCATCGTCGAGACCTGCCTCATCCTCCAGCAGGGCAGACTGGTCTCTGCCGGGGAAATTGCCGATATCAGGGAAAGGTTGTCCGAATTCGGGATCAGACCGATCGGGAGGGGCTTTGAGCCTTGAACACCTGAAGAACATTATCTTAACGGCCGATCCCAGGCTCAAGGCCCTGCTCGCGCTCTGGCTGGGGATCATGACCTGGCAGGCCGGTTTGCCGGGAATTTTCTGTTATCTGGCGGCGGTTCTCTTTCTGGCCCGTCTGTTGTCCGCTTCCGGAGAAAAGGCGACGCTTCGATTCCGGGTCCTGATCATCCCTGTTATTTTCTGGATGCTTTTAAAGGGCGGCCTTGATTTCGTAAACCATCAGCCGCTCTGGCCGCAGATCGTCCTGGAGACCGCATTGCTGGGGTCCAGGCTGCTGGTCCTGCTCCTTTTGGGGCTGATCCTGACCTGGGCCACCTCCAGGACCCAGCTCGGAGCCGCCGTGAACTGGTTTCTGCGTCCGGCTTTGGGAGCAAGGAGCTGGCAGGGCGGGCTGGCCCTGAGCCTGATGATCCACTTCATCCCCTTGACCCTGCGCACCCTGTCCCAGGTCCGGCAGTCCATCCAGCTGCGTTGCCCGGACCTGTTTTTCGGGACCAGGATCTTTCTCTGGGTCAGGACCGTGCTCAGGGTTTTAAGCCGCAAGACCTGGGATCAGACCCTGGCCATTGCCGCCCGAAATCTGGATAATCCAGAGGCCTGGCAGGATGCCGCGGAATTCAGAAAAAAGGAGTGGGGGGCCGGCCTGATCCTGGCCGGGATCGTATTTGGACTTTCTCTGATCTGATATCCGATTTTCACTTCCAGGTCCGCCGGACCTGGAAGCGAGAATCGAATATCAATACCATTGCTTTTATGGTTAAAAGAAGGATATGCAGCTGCTAAAATTTCTGCTGAAATTCGAAAAAACTCTTCGATAGCCTGGCCTAAGGGACTCTTACAACCTCGGAAAGACTCACCTTGATCCCTGCAAACTCGTTCAATCCCGCCAGGCGGATCCTGTAGGACGTATCCAGGCCCAGGCCGCAGTGGCTGATCCAGATCGTCGAGCCTTCCCTTTTGATTTGAGGGTCGGAAAGTTTTAAATAAAATCTCTCCATGGGTTGGAAAGGGCATTTCGGGCAGGAGTCGTCCTGGGACGCCAGCTCCAGGACAATGGTTCGCAGGTTGTCGACCGCTCCGGACAAGCTGGCCTCAAGATTGAGGCAGCCCGCCTCCCGGCCGGCCGTGACCCGCTCAAAGGAGAAGGTATCCTCCTCAGTCACGACCGTAGGCCATTTTTTGTTGCCGCATCCGGTCAGGGACAGGCCGATCAAAAGACCGATCAAGACAAAAAGGGGGCGCCGCTTAACTCTTCTGCTGTCCATAGGCTTTTTTGTGTACCTCGTCTTTCCATTGCTGCAGCAGGTTCAGGGCCTCCAGGGGGGTCATGGACTCGGGTTTTATCTCTTTCAATTGAGAGATGATGGGATGGGGTGTTTCGGATTGGGTCTTGCCAGGAGACTGTTTTGAGCGGTCCTGGAGAAGTCCGGGCAAGAGGCTGGGCTCCGGCCTCGATCTCTTTTGGTCCAGGCCCCGCAGGTTTCGGCTCTTGCCCTCCAGATCCTGAAGGATTTCCTTGGCCCGCTGAATCACGGGCTGGGGGACCCCGGCCAGTTTGGCCACTTCGATCCCGTAGCTGCGATCCGCTGCCCCGGGAACCATCTTCCGCAGGAAAACGATGTCCCCCCGCCACTCCTTGACGGCGATATTGAAATTCTTGACAGCGGGCAGTTTCCCTTCCAGGTCGGTCAGTTCATGGTAGTGGGTGGCAAACAGGGTCCTTATCCCCTGGTCGCCTTTCCCGGCCAGATTTTCCACCATGGCCCAGGCCAGGGAAAGCCCGTCAAAGGTGCTGGTCCCCCGGCCTATTTCATCGAGGATGATCAGGCTCCGTTTCCCGGCCTGTCTGAGGATGCGGGCGGCTTCGGTCATTTCCACCATGAAGGTGGACTGACCCTGGGTCAGATTGTCCGAGGCCCCGACCCGGGTGAAGATGCGATCCGCCAGGCCGATCCGGGACCGACCGGCCGGAACGAAAGATCCGATCTGGGCCAGGATGCAGATGATGGCGGCCTGCCTGAGGACCGTGGATTTCCCGGCCATGTTCGGTCCGGTGATCAGCAGGACTTTTCCCTGGTCATCGAGGCTGAGGTCGTTGGGGATATAGTTGGAGGCCCCCTGGGCGGCCTCCACAGCCGGGTGTCTGCCCTGGATGATCCTGATTTCCTGGCCGCTGTGCAGTTCAGGCAGACGCCAGTCCAGGTCCCGGGCCGTCTGGGCCAGGGACTGCCAGAAATCGAGACGGGCCAGTATCTCGGCCATGTTCAGGATGCGGTCCTTCCGGCCCAGGACCTTTTGCCTGAGTTCCTGGAAGAGTCTGTATTCGAGTTCCTTTCGCTTCTCGGCACTGCTGAACAGCTTCTCTTCCAACTCCTTTAGTTCGTCGCTCAGATAGCGTTCCGAGTTGACCAGGGTCTGTCGCCGGTGGAAGTGATCCGGCACCCGGCCCTTGTGGGCTTTGGACAACTCGAAGTAGTAACCGAAGACCCGGTTGAAGCCGAGCTTCAGCTTGGGCAGGCCGTGGTCTTGCTGCTCCCTGGCCAGGAGCTCCTTGAGCCTGGCCTCTCCGTGATCGGTGAGCTCCAGGAGTTCGTCCAGCTCGGGGTCGAAGCCCGGCTTGAAGAGTCCTCCTTCGGTGATGAGTTGGGGGGGATTGTCCACCAGGCTGTCCTCAAGCAGCTTCAGACAATCATCCAGATTGTCCCAGGAAGCGAGGAGGCTGGAGACAGGCAGCGGAGGAGGATCTCTGTCCGGTTCCCGGTTCAGGCAACGCATAAGGCCGGGGAACTGCTGCAGGCTGACCCTGAGACTGATGAAATCCCTGGGCGTGCAACGGTCCAAGATGATGCGGTTCGCGACCCGTTCAAGGTCAAAGACAGAATCGAGCCCCTGCCTCAGATTTTGCCGCAGCCCGTCGTGGTTATGCAGGAAAGAGACCGCTTCCTGGACCTTGAGAATGGGTTTTAGGTCCCGGAAGGGGTGCCGGATCCGAAAACGGAGGAAGCGGGCGCCCATGGGAGTCTGGGTCTTGTTGATCACCTGCCACAGGGTTCCGCTGTCGCTGGAGCCGTCGAGACGTTTAAAGAGTTCCAGGTTACGTTCGGTCACTTCGTCCAGGATCAAGTGCCGCTTCAGCTGCAGGGGCTTGAAATACGGGAGGTGATCCAAATCCTTCTTCTGGGTCTGGCGGAGGTAGGTCAAGAGGGCTCCGCAACACTGAACCAGGGCGGGTTTGTTTTCCAGGTCCAGGGGGTCGAGGCTGCTGACTCCCTGGACGGCCAGCAGATCCTCATGGCCCCGTTTGTAGTCGAAAAACGGGTTTAAAGAAACCCGGGTTATCCTGGAGGTCAGCTCGGAAAACCGTTTGGGGATGGTTTGACCTTCCGGACAGAGGATTTCACTGGCATCTAGCTTTACAAGCCACTGCCAGACTTCCGCCTCACTGCCTGAGGCCAGGCCGCTCCATTTGCCGGTGGAGAAGTCAATCCAAGCCAGTCCTCCGCGGGATTTGGAGGCGTCGTAATATATTGCGCAGAGGTAGTTCTGGTCCTGGGTCTGAAGATTTGAGTCTTCGACCACCGTGCCGGGGGAGAGAATCCTGGTCACCGCCCGTTTGACCAGCCCCTTGGCCTGCCTGGGGTCTTCCACCTGATCGCAGATCACAATCTTGTAGTTTTTCGATAACAGCTGCCTGGTGTACTCCAAGAGAGAGTGGTGGGGTATCCCGCACATCGGGACCTTGTTTTCCTGGTTGGGGTTACGTGAAGTCAGGGCTATCTGGAGTTCGCGGGCGGCTGTTTCCGCGTCTTTAAAAAACAGTTCAAAGAAGTCGCCCATGCGAAAGAACAGCAGTCCCTCGGGATGCTCTTCCTTGACCTGCAGGTATTGCTGCAACATGGGGGTGAGCTTGGCGGTTTTCATTTTTTGACTGTCTTTAAAAAGGATATGGAATGCCAGCTTCTGCATTTGGGGCAGGTAAAAAATATCTGTTCCAGGGTCAGACCGCACTGCCGGCAGATAAACTTCTTGGCCTGTCTGGTCCAGTTCACGATCTGCTCCAAATGCTGCCTGTAATCCGGGTTCAGGGTCTGCGCTCCCATCTGCAGGGAGAGCAATTCCACTCTGGCCGGCCAGAAAGCGGGATCCATGCTGCAGCAGGATTCAAGAGAAGCCACGGCCTGTTCCTGGTTGCCGAGCTTGGTGTAAATCCAGGCCCCATAATAGACCAAAAGCAGATCCGGGGGCTGCCTGGAAATGACCTGCAACAGATTTTTGCCGGCTTCCGGGTCAAGTATCGGTTTGAAATGGTTCTGTGAACCCCTGGCCCGATAGAGGTGTCTGATCAGAGACTCCAGGAGCAGAAAATGCAGGTCGGGATCGATTTTTTTCAGGCCTTTTTGAAACCCTGCAGCCAGTCCGTCCCAGTCAGAGTCTTCATAGGCCAGGATCATTTTTTCGGCCCAGGCCTCCACTGACCCCGGATAGACGCGGGCGGCCCGGTTCAACCAGGAGCGGCAGCTGCCGGTGTGTCCTTTGTGCCAGCAGGCCTTTCCTTCCTGGACCAGGTAATGGGCCTGGGGAATTGGTTTGCCCAGTTTGCCGTAGAGGTCCGCGGCCTGCTCGTACTTGTGATCCGCAGCCGCCAGAAGGGCCAGTTCCTCCAAGAGGGCGGGGTCTTCGCCGATAAACTCTCTGGTCTGCTCAAAAGCTTTCCTGGCCCGCTCCAGAAAGCCGGATCGCCTGTAATCAAGCCCCAGTTCATACAGGGCCCTGGCCTTGAATTCGGGTTTGAGGTTCGGTCGGACAATGAGGTTATGCCGCATCTGAATGGCCCGTTCCAACTCTCCCTGGGACCGGTACAGATTGCCCAGTGCCAGGTAGATTTCCACTGCATCCGGGTTGTTTTTGACCACCTGGCTCAGATCTGAAATCGCCGACAGGGTGTCCTTTGAGGGCGGTGAATACGCTTTTGTCTGGGTAAAGAGCGATTGTTTGGCCCTGTTCTTTCTGGCAAAGGGAAACCAGTCACCGAGTCGAGGCAAAAAAAAGCTTGGCATGGGAGAATCGTTGGCTACTCCTTGTTTTCATTGGCAGCCGGCTGGTTTTCCAGAGGCAGTGTCCGTAGGGAGTTTATTTCCTGTTCCAGACTTTTGACCCGGGTCTTGTACCATTTGAGCTCTCTGCCCTGCCTGAATTTATCCAGGGAAAAGTAGATCAGGCTGACCAGGACCCCGATGCAGAAAGCCAGGAGGATGAAAAGGTAGATCGGGATCGGTGAAGAACTCCAGTCGATCCCCGGAAAGTTGAATTGAAGGGTGATGGTGGTGTTTATGAACTGGGTGTTTTGCATGAAGAAGATGATGCCGAAGAGAAACAGCAAAACCACGACAAGGACTTTCACATAACGCATGGCCGGCTCCTTTATCCTGTTTTCCTCAGGGAAAACTTGATATTCGTTTTATACTCAAGAACTCACAACATTTTTTCGTAGAAGGGTTTCAGCCGGTCATACACCGAGCGCAGATGCTCCGGGAGGACCATGGTTTCGCTGAACACAGCCATGAATGAATGGTCGCCGTTCCAGCGCGGCACGAGATGGAAGTGCAGGTGGGCTTCAATCCCGGCCCCGGCAGCATCGCCGATGTTCAGCCCGATGTTCACGCCTTCCGGCTGAAAGGCCTGCTTGACGATCAATGTCGATTTCTGGAGCAGATCCATGGTCTCCCGGTGTTCATGTGCTTTTAATTCCGTGAGGCAGGAGACGTGCCTGAAGGGGCTGACCATCAGGTGCCCGTTGCTGTAAGGAAAGGCATTCAGGATCACGAAATTGAATCTGCCCCTGAAGAGAATATAGCGTTCCCGGTCTTCTTCAGTCGTCTGGGGCAGACAGAAGATGCATTGGTCCGGTTTGGGGCCAAGGATATATTCGATTCTCCAGGGGGCCCGGAGTCTGTCCATGTGGATTTCACTCCTTTCAACTTAGGGTCGACATATACCAAGGCTGGCTTCGCCCGCAATCCAAAAGGTTCCAGGTTCAAGGTTCACGGTTAAGAAAAAGAAAAAAGCCTTTGTTATAGAATCCTTCTGATTTCCCCAAGGACTTCCTCCGGGTCCTTGGCCTGAATAAGACCGGGGATGTGCGGCCAGGCACCCAGCCCGATGACCGGGCGGCCGATTTTTTGGGCCAGTCCGATTTCAGAAAGGGTACCATAGCCTCCGGCTACGGCAACTGTCAACGCACCGTTTAGAATGACCAGGTAGTTGCGCATCGGCCCAAGCCCGGTGGCCACGGCATGAGTGCAGTATTGGTTGGCCTCCAGATAATCTGTTCCCGGAAGGATGCCGATGGAATATCCGTTTGCAGCTGCAGCTCCCTTGCAGACGGATTCCATGGCTCCGCCCAGCCCGCCGCAGACGATAGCGAAGCCTGCCCCGGCCAGAAGCCGGCCCAGGTGTTCGGCTTGTCTCGATACATCCTCGCTGCACCGGCCCGAGCCGACGACTGAGATGCGGGGCCTGTTCGGGCTCTTCATAATAGTTCCAATATTGATCCTGTTCATCAAATTAAACAGTCTGCCCGGTCAGCGGCCGCGCGACTTCTTATCTCTGATCTTCCCTCTGCACCCTTCTTGCTTTTGTGAAACTTCATCAAAGAATGCGAACCGGTCAAGGGCTCTCTTGCGCTTAAACGCTTCCGGCTCTCGGTTTTCTATGGCTCGCTCATGGGGGATCCCTGCCCCCTCCGGACTCTTAGGCTCTGCTATAACCTTTGATGTTGCATGAAAGAGAATCTTCTGCAGTCTTGTGGCTTGAAGCCGTAGACGCTGGTCCGGTTTCCCCCATTTCGCGAGTCTAAGAAAACCTGAAAACCTCCCAGCGAGGTCGCGCAAGAGAATCCTGTAGCCCGGTTCGAAAAGAAGGTGCCAGTGACTCAAATTGAAGTTTCATTTTGATCAAACTGGCAGTTGTGGACTTCAATCCAATAGTACAACAGCTTAGTCCAATATTTTTAAATATATTAAATAATTATATGTCAGGCCTGCCAGAGGCAGGGCTGACCTCTGACCTCTCTCTTCAGTTCTCTCTCTTCCCTCTTCCCTCTGCCTGCTGCCCCACCGATTCGATCAATTTCCTGGCCAGTTGGAGCTGCGAATTTCTGTCAGGAGCCTGTCCGTCCAGCTTGGCGGTAAGGACCAAATTGAGAATCCTGTTGTATGCCGGGCCGGGGGACAGGCCCAGGGATTTCAAATCCTTGCCGCTTATGTCGACACTGGTGTCTTTGAGCTGGCTCAGATACATGGAGATATGCCTGCGGGTATGCTCCTGCCGTGAAGAAGCCATCAAAAAGAGAACCCCCTCCAGGGGGAGGTTGTGCAGGATGAAATAGATCCGGCTCACTGCTTCCTGATTTTTTTGCCACCAGAACAGACTGTCCCTGGCTTTTTGGATATCCTTTTTCAGCTGAATAAAGAACATCTCCAGTTTTCCCGGAAAATCAAGCCTCTTGGCAACGTGATGGATCTGTTCCTGTTTACTGCCGAGTAGAAGCCCCAGAAAAAAAACCTTCCATCTTTCCGGCTTTGGCTCCAGATAGAGGAGGTCATACCAATCCAGGACCTTTTCTATCTTCTCAAGGAGCTTTTCTTTTTGTGCGGTCAATTTCAAATCGGGGTGTATGGCCGTCAGAAGATCGAACTCCTGCATTCGCTGCAGGCAGGGCAGTGGACTCTCTTCAGCCATGATCAGCTTCAATTCCTGAAATATCCTCTTCCCGGAGAGCTTGTGGAATAAGTTCAGCTGCAGGGCGTTCTTGATCAGCCGTTTTGTCTGAGAACCGATGTGGAAATTGAAGCGCTGCTCGAAACGGATGGCTCTGAGTACCCGGGTGGGGTCCTCGACAAAACTCAGAGAATGCAGGACCCGGATATTTTTTTCCTTCAAGTCTCTCTGCCCCCCGAAAAAATCCACCAGCCTGCCGAAATTCTGGGGATTGATCTCGACGGCCAGGGCGTTGATGCTGAAGTCTCTGCGCAGGAGGTCCATCTTGATCGAGGATAGTTCGACTGTGGGCAGGGCCGCAGGGTGTTCATAGTATTCCAGTCGGGCCGTGGCCACATCGATCCTGCGCTTGTCGGGCAGGATGACGACGGCTGTCTGGAATTTCTTGTGGGAGCGAAGGCGTCCGCCCAGTTGTGAGGCCAGCTGCATAGCAAAGCTGATGCCATCCCCTTCCACCACCAGATCGATATCCAGGTTGGTGCTGTGCAAAAGGATGTCCCGGACAAATCCGCCCACGGCATAGACTTTGTATCCTTTTTGCCGGGCCAGCTCGCCGGCCTGCAGGAGCAGGGCATATATATCCGGGGGGAGCCGGTTGCGGAGCAGAGTCTTGATGTTTCTCTCCCGGCTGCCCCCGGGGGTCAGGGATTCAGGGATCCTGGCCGGTTCTTCGATGAGGGTCTTGATGAGGTCCGTTCTGGTGATGACCCCCAGGATATCACGGTCGGCAACGACAGGTACCAGGCGCTGCCCCTGGTTGATGATGATTTCGATCACTGCGTAAATGCTTTCCGAGGGCTTGACTGTATGCACATTACCAAGCATGTATTCCTGGACGGCAAGCTCTCCAAGGCCATGGGTCTGGGCCTTGTCCGCCAGCTGGTGTTCCAGAATGCCCAGGCAGTGCAGACTGTCTTTCCCGACAACCGGGATGGCCTTGAGACCGTAACGGGTCATGACCTCGCTGGCCTGGGCAATGGTCCGGTCCTGTTCGATGACCACCGGGGGGCTGGACATCAGGGAATTGACCGTGATCTGTGGATTGATGTGACTGTACAACAGACCGAAGAGTTCATCCTGAATCTCGGCCAGGGTCTTGTTCTTGACGGTTGCCGAGGCAGCGTAGGGGTGCCCCCCGCCGCCTAAAGAGGCGCAGATCTTGCCGGCATCGACCTCGGGAATCCTGCTTCTGGCCACGATATGGACCCGGTCCTGCATTCTGGCCAGGGCGAAAAGGACGCGGATGTTCTCGATTTCCATCATCTTGTGCACCAGCAGGGCGAAGTCTCGGACGTAAGTGTTGGTGGTGATGCTGGTCAGGCAGATCTCGACGTCGTTGATGTTGTGCGTGGAGGCGGCTTCCAGGAGTTCATTCAGTATGGAAACCTGTTTCGCGGAAAGCTCGCGGTGTATGAAGTCTGCGATAAAGTCCAGATCCATGCCTTTTTTCCTGAGCCAGGCGGCCGCCTTCAGATCGTGCTCCGTGGTGGAGGCAAAGGTGAAGGAGCCGGTGTCTTCATACAGGCCCAGCCCGATGATGGTCGCCTCTTCCGGATTGAGGTCGAGGCCCTTATCCCTGAGCAAAGAGACGAGGATGGCCGCGGTGGACCCCCAGGGCAGGACCGTGGACGAAGCGGCCTGAAGATCGTCTTCCGACTCGGGGTGGTGGTCGAAAACGTGGATTCGGATTTCCTTTTTCCGAAGGAGGGGGGCCAGGTGGGGCACCCTGGATTGTTGTCTGGTGTCACAGATAACGATGGTCTGGACCGATTCCGGATCGATATCTTTCAGGGAATAGAAGTTGAAGAGGTAGGTGGCGCTCTGAATAAAAAAATCGCGCAAACCCTGTTCCTGGGACCCGGGAAAGACCAAGACCCCGTCAGGGTACAGCTTTCCCGCCGCCACCATTGAGGACAGGCAGTCGAAATCAGCATTGTTGTGGGCCGTGATGATGGTCCGGGCTTTGATCAAGTTCTTCATGGTTCGAAGATCCGCGTCTTAAATTTTCATGTTTTCTGGAGAAATATCTTTCAAAATTTTCAGTGTCTGGCCCGGGGGTGATATTTCCTGTGGATCTCTATCAGTTTCTCTCTCTGGACATGGGTGTAGATTTCGGTTGTGCTGATGTCCTCATGGCCCAGGAGGATCTGCAGGGTCCGCAAATCGGCCCCGCCCTCCAGGAGATGGGTGGCAAAGGAGTGCCGCAGGGTGTGGGGGGTAATCGCGCGCTTGATGCCCGCCTGCAGGGCATAGCGTTTGATCATTTTCCATATCCCCTGACGGGAAAGACCCAGTCCGGAGCGATTGAGAAAGACAAAATCTGCTTTCGGGGAAAAAGCCTGCCTCCAGCCCTGTAAGTACCTGGTCAGGTATTCCTGGGCCAGCAAATGGGTCGGGACCAGGCGTTCTTTGCTGCCCTTGCCCCAGATACGCAGGACTCCGGCCTGGGGATCGAAGTCAAGGGGACGCAGCGTGCAGACCTCGGAAACCCTCAATCCGGATCCGTACATGAGTTCCATGATGGTCCGGTCTCGAAAGCCGAGTTTTGTGCTGCATTCGGGCTGCTGGAGCATTGATTCCATTTCGGGCTGCGAGAGAACTTCGGGGAGTTGCTGCTGCAGCTTGGGGCTGTCCAGGAGGCGGGCCGGATTGTTGTCTGTCCTGGATTTTTCACAGAGAAAGTCGAAAAAGTTTTTGATGCTCGAGAGGTGTCTGGCCAGGGACCGGTTGGTGAGGCCTTTCTGGTTCAGGGAGATCATGTGCAAAAACAGGGTCGGTTCATTGACCTCCTCCAGAGTACCGTTTCGTTCACGCAGGAAAAGGAGCAGGGCCTTCAAGTCCCGGGAGCAGGCCGAAACCGTGTTCTCGCTTAAACCCTTGACCACAAGCAGGTGGTGCAGATAGGAGTCCACAAGGGGGTGACTGAAGTCCTGCCGTTGGCTTGCGGTCTTTTCTTGAGTCTTGATCGGCATAAGGCTGTTTGATTTTTGAATTGCTTTTTGCGGGCAATGCTTCTATATTGACGCAAAAACAGGGCCTATGTCCGTCTCCCAAGAGGACATGAACTTTTTTTGTATAAAGGGCCTTTGCTCCGCTTAGATCGAAACCACTTCCCTTTTTCCGGAAAAGTCCCTGAGACAGGGACTATACCCGTCTTTGCGGAAAAAACCAATGGCCGCTCTTCATGTTAGGTCAATCATTTTAAATTGTTGTATAGAAGAAGGTGTTCCTGTGATCGGTTCTCGCGCGCGGGGCGTTCCTGCAAGGGGCCGTATCCCTGTTTACCTGGGGCTTGGTTCCAATCTGGGAGACCGGCAGCAAAACCTGGATCGGGCTGGAAATCTGCTCCTGAAAACTCCAGGGGTGAGCTCCGGCAGGTTTTCAGGAGTATACTATACAGAACCCCAGGGGGTCAAAGAACAACCCTGGTTCGCCAATCAGGTAGCCGAGGTCTATTGCCCGGCCACCTGGTCTGCAATCGCTTTTGTCCACAGGCTCCTGCAAATCGAGGATATCCTTGGCAGAAAAAGAGATATTCGCTGGGGGCCGCGGGTCATTGACCTGGACCTTCTGTTGTGGGGTGACTTGAGGTTGCAGTCAGCTGAGGCAACTATACCCCATCCCAGAATGACCGAGAGGGCCTTTGTTCTCATCCCCCTGCTGGAAATCCGTTCTGATATCAGACTTCCCGGGGGGAGGCCGCTGAAGGAGCATCTGAGAACCCTGAACTATGACCTTGATGGTGCGGATATCAGACAGGCTTAAGTACATGTCCCAAAATGGATTCGATACCGGCTCGATGTGTTTTTTTCCAGATGAGTCGACGAAATAGTGGATCGGTCTTCAAGGCAAAACGAGCAAAGGATAGACTGTTGATGGTGCGAGGTTTGGATTTATGCTGAAAATTCTCATTTTTTTAGTGGCCGGATTTTTCTTGTACAAGATGATCATGGGGGATCGAGGCAAAAAGCTTGCCGATCAGAAGGAAAGAGAAAAAGAGGTTGAAGAATCCGGGGAGATGGTCAAAGATCCGGTTTGCGGTACTTATGTCTCCAGTGACAGCGGGATCCGGGTCAAGGAAGGCAACCAGGTCTACAGATTCTGCAGCTACGAGTGCCGGGACAAATTCATAAAAGAACGTCAGAACACTTAGCCGCAATCGATGGCTGAAACAATATTTTCACTGTTCATCAAACTGAAAAGGAGCGATTCGTGGCTGTATACATCGCAGACCATCCCCTGGTGCGGCACAAACTGGGGGTTATCCGCAGAGACGACTTAAGCACCAAGAAGTTTCGGGAGCTTGCCTCAGAGTTGGCCAGGCTGCTGACCTACGAGGCGACCAAGGACCTTGAAACCGAGCAGCATGTAGTTCAAGGCTGGGCCGGACCGGTTCAGGTGGAAAAGATCAAGGGCAAAAAAGTGACCGTGGTCCCGATCTTGCGGGCCGGAATGGGCATGCTCGACGGGGTCCTGGACCTCATACCTGGAGCCAAGGTCAGTGTGGTCGGCCATTACCGCAATGAAGAGACCTTCGAACCGGTTTGTTACTATGAGAAACTGGCTTCAAAGCTCCAGGAAAGAACCGCCCTCATCCTTGACCCCATGCTGGCCACCGGGGGAACTCTCCTGGCCACCATCAAACAACTCAAGGAGGGAGGATGCAGGCGAATACGAGGCATTTTCCTGGTAGCCGCCCCTGAGGGTATCGAGCGGGTGACCAGGGCTCATCCGGATGTCGATATCCACGTGGCCGGCATAGATGACCGGCTGAATGACAAGAGGTATATCCTGCCCGGTCTCGGCGATGCCGGAGACAAGATCTTCGGTACGAAGTAACCGGGATTGATCAGGGACTCTTCAATCCGGCCCCATGCCCTCTGCCCTGTTATTCTTCGTATGAAATTTAATTTGTTTTCAAAAAAAGCAGGGTTGCTGAAGAATCTCTCTCTGCTAACCGACTCACCCCAGCCAGGGATTGAAGTACCCGGTCCGGATCCAGGGAAAGTCTTTTTTCAGTCTCTTCTTGAAGTTGGCAAATCCCATAAAGGGTGACTGGACCGGGTTCAGGGTTTGGAGGTAGAGCTCGGGATCCAGGTTCAGGTTCCTGAGTTGGATGAAATCAGGCCCGGTCTCTTCCAGGAGCCCTCCAAAGGCCCTGTATTCCTGTTCAGTGTCATTAAGACCCGGAAAAAAGAGATAATTCAAAGAGACAAAGAGGCCGTGGCTTTTGGCCTCCCTGATGGTCTCCTTGACCTCGGTAAAGCCGTAGGATCTGGGGCGGTAGTAGGACGAATAGTATTCTTCCTGCCCGCTGTTCAGGCTGACCCGGATGGAGCTGAGTCCGCTGCCGGCCAGGTCGGGGATGGCTGCGGGCAGGCTTCCGTTGGTATTGATGTTGATGGTCCCGGTACCCCCTTCGCGGCGGTACGTGCGGCAGGCCTCAGCGATCAGGCTGGTTTCCAGCAGGGGCTCGCCTTCACAACCCTGGCCGAAGGAAAAGATGGGCCGGGATTCATGTCCGGCATGGGCCCGCATGATCTGCAACAGTTCTAAAGTCGAGGGCCTGAACCCGATCCTGGACTGGGTGGCTGGAAATCCTGAATCCCCGGGCTGCTGTGAAATGCAGCCCAGGCAGGCGGCGTTGCAGCCCTGTGCTGTAGGCAACGGGGCCTCGTAGCGCCCCAGGGCGAGATTTCTGGCGGCCGGGCAGCAGGTATTCAGCGCGCAATTGGCCAGGTGTCTGACCAGACGGTTTTCCGGAAAAGCGGCCAACCAGTCCCTGGCACCCTGTTCGATACTGCCCTGGGGTATCTCTTCGAATTTCTGGCGGGGATCCGGATCTACCTGGTTGGCGCAGACCCAGAACCGGCCTTTGGCAAAACCCAGAGCCCCGTAGGCAAAGAGGGGGAGAGGAGTAACCCCGGGGGGGGTCTCGAAGGCGCAGATTCCGGTCAGGGTATGACCCGGACAGACAAAGGCCGCTACCGGGTTGTTGTCCATGACTTCGATTGCCCCGCTATTCGGGTCCAGGCCAAGGGCGTTTCTCCCGGGAAGGAGAAAGATGTCGCTCCCCTCGGGCAGAGGCATGAGGTCTCTTGGCCCGGGTTGGACAAACTCGGTTCCCTTGCGGCAGAGCATCAACAGATCGGGGTGATCAAAAATGTTCCCGTCCCGGTCGGCAAAAACCAGCCGCGGTCGGATATGTTTTTTACTCATATAACTTTATTCGCCATAAGTTCAGGCTTCGATGTTTTCTCAACGGGCCCGCAGAAGCAACTGATTCCTCTCGTAAGTATATAAAAAAAGCAGAATCGCACAAGGAGTGCGATTCTGCTTTGCTTGATTGGTATATCCGACAGGCGCGGCCGGGCTTAACGCTTCGAGTACTGGAATTTCTTCCGGGCACCGGGCTGCCCGTATTTTTTCCGCTCTTTTTCCCGGGCGTCCCGGGTCAGCAAGCCGGCTGTCTTCAGGCTGGAGCGCAACTCAGGATCATGCTCCAGGAGAGCCCTGCTGATCCCGTGTCTGACCGCCTGAGCCTGACCGGAGATTCCCCCGCCTTTCACATTGACCTTTATGTCGAATTTGCTTTTGAGTTTGGTGATCTCAAGGGGCTGATCAATGACCATGCGCAGAGTATCTCTGGGAAAATAATCCTCCATGGAGCGCCCGTTGACTTCTATGGAGCCGCTGCCTGCATATATCCTGGTCCGGGCCACGGAATTCTTTCTTCTGCCGGTTCCGTAAAAAAAATCCTGACTCATGCCTGTTCTCCGGGTTAAATGTCTAAGGTCGTCGGTTGCTGGGCCTTATGGGGATGTTCTGATCCAGCGTAGATTTTCAGCTTTTTGAGCTGAGCCCTGCCGAGGCGGTTTTTAGGGAGCATGCCCCGGACCGATTTGTAAAGGACCTCTCTGGGCTTTTTGGCCAGCAGTTCCTGCAGACTCGTTTCCCTGATCCCTCCGGGATATCCCGAGTGCCGATAATACTTTTTGTCTGTCGGCTTGTTGCCGGTCGTCCTGATCTTTTCAGCATTGATAACCACGATGAAATCGCCGTTGTCAATATGGGGGGTGTAATCAGGCTTATTCTTGCCGCGCAGCCGGGTGGCGATTTCCGTGGACAACCGCCCCAGGATCTTGTCTTTGGCATCCACAACATACCAGTTGCGTACCGCGTCTTCTTTCCGTAAGCTATATGTCTTGCAGCTGTTCATGTACGACTCCTTCAAACAGAAAATGATATCCCGGCGGGGATCTGATGTCAAGGGTTTCAAGAAGGTTTTGGGTCCGAACTGAACAAGAAACCCCATTTTTTCTGCTTTGTCAAGTCTCGAATTGACCCGTGGTTTTTTTGGGCCAGGAAAGCGCATCAGCCGGGGTTTCGTCGTCAGCGAGGCCAGTGGCCGCGCTGACATATAACTATTTGTCTTTATTATAATACACAACAACACTATTATGCTAAGGAGAACCCGTGTCCATGATTCGTAAGAATTTACTGCAGCTGGTTTTTTCCGGTTCGTTCATGAAGCGCTGGAACGACAAGTTGCGGCCGGTGGAATTCTTTGAAGTTGACAAACAGGCCCAGAAGATGATCGTGGCCTGGATACTGTATTTTTTGAATCAGGACCGGCTTTCCAGCCAGGCCTTGAAAGACGAGCTGGCCCTGGAGGTTATCGAGGGAGGCATCTTCGAGTACCTCTACCGGCTGGTGATCACGGATATCAAGCCGCCGATATTTTATCAGATCAGGTCCAATCCGTCTCACTACAGGCAGCTCACGGACTGGGTCTTTGAACAGCTGGAACCCAGGCTCCAGGCCCTGGGGGAAGGTTTCTGGGAGCGGTTTCAGGACTTCTGCCGCAGACCGGATTCAGATTCGCTGGGGAAAAGGATCCTGGCTGCGGCTCATCTCTATGCCAGTCAATGGGAGTTTTCCCTGATCCAGGGGATCAATCCCTGGGATCAGGAATTGGAAGAGATAGAGCGAAACTTTAAACATTCTCTGGCCCGGTTTGAAGATTTAAACGGAGTGCCGGAACTCATCGGAGAGCAGCCTTCTCCGCTGAAGTCCTTTGTGCATCAGTGCGGTCAGCTCCGTTTTCAGAAAAGATGGTCCCAGACCCCGCGCATACCTGAAACTTCGGTCCTGGGCCATGTCTTTGTCGTGGCCTGTTTTGCCTATTTTTGCAGCATGGCGGTTAAGGCCTGCCCCAGGCAGCGGGCGAACAACTATTTTTCCGGCCTGTTTCATGATCTCCCCGAACTCTTGACCCGGGACATCATTTCCCCGGTCAAACGCTCGGTCCGGAAAATCGGGGATCTGATCAAGGAATATGAAGCGCAGGAGGTCGAACGCAGGGTCTTTGGGCTCCTGGAGGAGGGCGGCTATGAAAGGCTCTCGGAACGCTTGAAGTATTTTCTGGGCATGGAACTCGGCTCCGAATTTGCCGTGTCCATCATAGGGGACAATATCCCCAGAGAGGTGACCCGGAGTGAGCTCTTCAATGAGTACAACCAGGACCGGTTCGATCCGAAGGACGGGGAACTCCTGAAGGCCTGCGACAGCCTGGCCGCGTTTATCGAGGCCTATACAGCCATGCGCAACGGGATCAAGACGGAGCAGCTGCAGCAGGCGGTCTTTCGTATCCGGCAGGATTTTACTCAGGTCGACCTGGGTAACGGCCTGCATATCGGGAGTCTGCTGGCCGATTTCGACTAAAAGCAATTCTTGTCCGCAAAAATTGCTTACATCAGCCCGTATTTCTTGAGCTTCTGATGCAGGGTCCGCCTGGTGATGCCCAGTCTCCGGGCCGTTTCACTCTTATTGCCGCCTGTGGCTTCCAGGGTCTTCAAGATGGTGATCTGCTCGACTTCGTGCAATGGTCTGTCGCCATCAGAAGTTGTTTCCAGGGTTTCCCCCGGGGCCTGGGGCTGACTGGTCAGGGTTTGGGGCAGGTCCTCCTCATCCAGGTATTCTCCCCGGCAAAGGACCACCCCCCGTTCGACCACGTTCATCAGCTCCCTGACGTTTCCCGGCCAGTCGTAGCGCAAAAGGAGGTCCAGGGCCCGGGGGGTGAATCCCTTGAGTTCCTTCCTGTTTTTTTCGGAGAATATTTTAAGGAAGTGATTGGCCAGCAAAGGGATGTCCTCGGTCCGGTCCCGCAGGGGAGGAATGGTCAGAGTGACCACATTCAGCCTGTAAAACAGGTCTTCCCTGAACCGGCCGGCCTCGATTTCCTCCAGGAGGTTCTTGTTGGTCGCCGCGATCAGCCGGACGTCCACCGCAATGACCTCTTCCCCCCCAACCCGGGTTATTTTCCATTCCTGGAGGACCCGCAGCAGCTTGGCCTGCATGGCCAGTGACATTTCGCTAATCTCATCCAAAAACAGGCTTCCGCCGTGGGCCTGCCGGAACTTGCCCTCTTTTTTCCGGTGGGCTCCGGTGAATGCGCCTTTTTCATGGCCGAAGAGCTCGGACTCGATCAGAGTTTCCGTGATTGCGGCGCAGTTTATCTTGACAAAGGGTTTTTCCTTTCTGGGGCTGTTGGCATGAAGGGCTTCGGCAACCACTTCCTTGCCGGTGCCGGACTCGCCGCTGATGAGGACGATGGCCTCGGAAGGGGCCACTTGAGCGACCGTCTCCAGCAGATCGACCATGGCCCGGCTGCGGCCGATGATCTCCTGGCGGTCAAAATGAGAACTCAGGCTTTCCTTGAGCTGCAGGTTTTCCTTGCGGAGCCGGTCATGGTCCAGGGCCCGCCCGATGACCAGACGCAGCTCATCCATGTCCAGGGGCTTGGTCAGGTAGTCATAGGCCCCGCTCTTCAAGGTTTCAACAGCCGTCTCCACCGAAGCATAGGCGGTCATGACAATGATCGGAATAGCGGGATTGTACTCCTTGATGGCGGTCAGGGCCTCCAGGCCGGAGACCTTGAGCATGCGGAGATCCAGAAGGATGAGATCGAAAGGCTCCCGGCGGACCATGTCGATGGCGGTAGAGCCGTCGTCTGCCTCCTGGATACGATAACCGCTCGCGTTGAGCACGGTCCTGAGCATGGCCCGATGCCCGGCGTCGTCGTCTACGAGCAGGATCTTGGCTTTTTTGTCCATGATTTCGCAGCCTCTCCCTTGATTCTATACTGATTTCCTTATCAACTTCCTGCAACCTTTCTCCTGGATTCCGGCCTTCGCCGGAATGACGGAGGAGGTGATGCACAGTTTCTGGATCGATCAAACTGGCAGCTGTGGACTTCAACTCAATCACACAACACCATAACAATATTCTTAAATATATTAAATAATTACATGTCAGCTTTGCCAGAGGCAAAGCTGACCACTGACCTCTGTCCATTGCCCTCTGCCCCCCGACTCAGTGCGCTTCCCTCTGCTTTGGCAGGATAAGGACAGCAGTGGTCCCTTGCCCCGGCTCACTGGAGAGCCTGAGCTCACCCTGATGGGCCTCCACGATCTTGTGTGAGATGGCCAGTCCCAAGCCCGTGCCTGATTGTTTTGTGGTGAAATAGGGATCGAAGATGTGCACCATGTCCTCCGGCTTGATTCCGGCCCCGGTATCGGAAATAATTATTCGGAGCTTCCCGGGGTCCTTGTCTTCCTCCGCGCGTACGGTGAGAAGGCCGCCCTCCGGCATGGCCTCGATGCTGTTCAAATAGAGGTTGAGCAGGACCTGACTGATCCTGTCCTGATCAAGCGCAGCCGGGTCCAGGGACGGGTCGAATTTCTTTTCTATCCTGACCCCTTTGGTCCGGGCCTCAGACTCGACCATGCGCAGCGAGTGTTGCAGTAGGTTGGGTACTGATATGTATTTTTTCTTTATTTCCAGAGGCCTGGCAAATTCCAAGAGCTGGTTGATGACCCGGTTCAATCGATCCACTTCCTGGATCATGATCTCCGCGGTGTTTTCAAAGTCGGGCCGGTCCGTGCAGCTCTCCTTAAAAAAGGTGGCGAATCCGCGTATGGAGCTCAAGGGATTCCTGATTTCATGGGCGATACCGGCGGCGAGTTTTCCCAGGGAGGCCAGGCGTCTGTTTTTTTCGATCTCTTTCTTTAATTCCTGGATTTCGGAAAGGTCCCGGATAAGGACGATCCGGCCGAGGGACACACCGTTGTCGTCTGCCAGGGGGGAAATACTGATGTCCATGGGGAGTCTTTTCGTGGATGAGGCGGGCACCTCGATTTCCTGCTGAAGCACTTTGTCTTGCCTGCCGGTCCTGCGGAGGAGATCAGCGAGTTGAGCCGGGAAAACTTCTTGGAATTGTTTTCCGATCATGGCTTCTGATACCCAGGGTTTCAATATGGATTCAGCGGCCTGGTTGTAAGAAACAATCCTGTTCCCGGAATCAACCGTGATGAGTCCGATGGGCATCTTTTCCACGACGTTGTCGGAAAAGGCCTTGATCCTGGAGAGATTCATCCTGGTGCTTTGATAGGCCTGGACCAGAAACAGGGAGAAAATTCCTCCGAAGGTGATCAGAATGAGGATCAGGCCCATGATGACTGAGTGCCGGGTGTCGCTTTTGAGAGCTGCATTAATGAATTTTGTGTTCAGACCGACAAAGATGATCTGTTCGTCGCCCAAGGGGCGGTTTTCTCTGCTGGAAAATCCCCGGCTGGGTTGCTTGAACTGCATCATGTTTTGATGCATTCTGCTGCGGGGACCGTGGGCCGGGAGAAAGCGTCGAAAAACTTCAAAGGTGTCGGCTGATCCTGAATGCCCTATCCTTCGCCAGTTGACCTCTCCGGAGGCGGCGATCGTTTCCAGGTTCAAAGTCTGCCCATGGCGGTCGCCGATCTTTTCCGGGTCGTTGTGGGCCAGAATGGCCCCCTGACTGTCGGTCAGGATGATGTAGCTGATATCGGGCTGCTGGGCCGTTTCCATGATGAGTCTCTGTATTCTGAAGCTCCCGGAACGCATGCCCATCATGCCCATCATCCCGGTTCGGGTGCCTGCTTCAAATGACCTGATCAGGGCGTTCCCTTTATCCAGGAGGAGCTGCGTGATGAATTGATTCTCCCTGGCCAGATTGGTGTAGGTCCAGAAGGCAAGGACCGGGAGCAGAATCAGGGCTGTAGCCATGAGGATCCAGGGCGGCAGGCCGAGCCAGCGGTATAAAGATCTGCGTGCCATGTTTCGACTTATACTAAAATTTGGTTAAAATATAGATACTTACGCGAGAGATAAATTGCAGGGCTTCGAAATTTCATGCATCAGCTGCCAGGATTTTCGAACAGGCAAAACTTCAATTTATGACGACCCGTAAGTATAGTTTCAGGAGGCCGAGATTGACCCTTCGTACATGTCATCAGTGTGTTCATTTCTACATTACCTGGGAAAGGAAATATCCCTATGGATGCCGGGCTATGGGATTCAAGAGCAGGCACCATCCTTCCAGGACGGTCTACCAGAGCACAGGCGGCCGGTGCCTGCTGTACAGGCCGAAGAAGAGGCCTGGAGTATAAGGGGCCTAGGGTCTTGAGAAGAAACGACCAGATCGTGCTGTCAGGTCTCAATCTCTGCCTCGACGCTTTTAGCACCTTTCACCTTGCCCCTTCTGCTTCTTTTCCTGGCCTCTCATATGAAACTAGATTTTTCTTTCTCCGTCACCCCGGCGTAGGCCGGGGTCCAGCTCATACACTTTCAGTCTGGATTCCGGCCTCCGCCGGAATGACGGAGAGTGAGTCCGCCTGCCCGGTCAAATCTCTGTAAGCGAAGCGCATTTAACTGTGGCGAACGAAGAATCTCTCTGCCAAGGGCAGGGTTATTCAATACTCAAAGACTAGAATTTGACTCTATCAGAGATGCTGACGGTGGGCAATGTCCAGGGGTGCGGCTATCAGCCGGTATGGTAGAGACCCGGCCCGCAGGCAACTTGATCATCAAGACCGGGAATAAAGACCAGCGGGTGCTCATCCGTTAATACTTTGTTCCGCGTAAGCCAAGAAAAGAATTGGCCCGCGAATCACCCCGATGAAATGGGAAGAAATTTCATGGGGCAGTCACTCTTTCTTCATTATCAAAATATCCGTGGAGAACTACCGACCAGCGACGGGCTTGATTTAATGTAGAGTGGCCAAGCAGGCAGGGACGATGGGTCAATCGAGCTGCAATATCGATTTCAGACCCGCATTCCTGAATCCATTTCCCGAATCTATGTTATTTTTGGTAATTTATGGTACATATTTTATTATAAAGTTTATTTATTGACAAAAAGCAACTTTATAAATTAATTACATAGTTACACAAGAATGGCTAAGCACTGAATCAAAGGCGTTGAGAAGAAATTACAAGTTATTTGAATTGTATCAAACAGATACCAGAAGTTGGCCCAGATGAATCTCCTGTCATACAAGAACCTTATAAGGCTTCATTGACGGCAGAGACGAAAGCGAAATTTATGCCAATTTCTGGTCTTGAACCACGAACAACCAACAGCAGGTAGAACACGGCAAATTTTCGTAATGGACTATATCTGGCAGGGCCTGTTCAAGGCCCTTGAATTTCTCGTTTTCGGGCATCCCGAGACTTATTCTGCGGTCTGGTGCACCCTCAGGGTCTCATCCTTGTCCATTGCCGCCAGCCTCTTTTTCGGGGTTCCACTGGGTTTTCTGCTTGGGCATTATCAGTTTCCCGGGAAAAAGGGGATCAGGCTCCTGGTGGACACCCTGCTCTCCTTCCCCACCGTGGTCATCGGTCTTTTGGTCTACACCTTTATCTCTTCCCGCGGTCCGCTCGGTCAGCTCGATCTGCTCTTCACCCTGCCGGGGATCGCCATAGGGCAGACCATCCTCGGCCTTCCGATCATCACGGCCCTGACCGCCTCAGCCGTGGAAAATCTGGACAGGCGTCTGACGACGACCCTTTTGACTCTGGGGGCGGACAAAAAAAGGATCCTGCTGACCACGGTCTGTGAGGCCCGTTTCAGTCTGCTGGCAGCCGCGGTGACAGCTTATGGCCGGATTGTTTCGGAAGTCGGCATTTCCATGATGGTCGGCGGAAACATCAAATGGTACACCAGAACCATCACCACAGCCATCGCCCTGGAGACGAACAAGGGACAGTT
>JAIPDR010000210.1 GCA_021737615.1 Desulfohalobiaceae bacterium
CAGAGCATGATGATTGCCCAGTCATCCATGACCATGCCGAGTAATAAGATAATGAACATCATCATAAACAGGATGCCCATGTCACCGCCTGGCATACCCAGAACCAGTGACGTCACCAATTCTTGGCAGCCCAATGAATTGAAGATGTTCAAATAGATGTTGGCGCCGATTAAGATCCATAAGCCCATGCCGGCCAGTTTGAGGGTGGAGGCCAGGGAGTCGGTAAAAACCTGCCAGGTCAACTTGCGGTAGATGAGGTTGATGATCAAGGCTCCGGTTGCGCCGAAGGAGGCCGCTTCCGCCGGCGTAGCCACCCCTCCCCAGATCGCCCCGAGAACGACTAAAATAAGGGCCACGAAAGGCCAGATATTGATGACGGCCCGGATTTTTTCCCGCGGCGAGAACTTTTCATCTGGAGGCAGGGCCGGTCCCATGTGGGGCTGTATCTTGCACCTGATGCCGATATAGATGATGTAAAACAGAGCCAGCATCAATCCGGGCACGACCCCGCCCAGGAACAGACCGCCAATCGATACCTTGGCCAGCAGGCCGTAGAAAATAAAGGGGACGCTCGGAGGAATGAGCGCACCCAGGGCTCCGCCCGCCCCGATCGAGCCGATGGCTATCGCCCTGTTGTATTTATACTTCATCATTGAAGGGTAGGCGATTTGTCCCATGGTGATCGTGGCGGGAGGGGTTATGCCGGTAATGGCGGCAAATATGGTGCAGACCTGAACCGTGCCCATGGCCAGCCCTCCGGGAATGTGGCCGATCAGCTTATAGACCGCGTCATAAGCAGCCTCGGCTATTCCGGAAAAGCGGATGAGGTTGCCCATGAACAGAAACAAGGGGACTGTGACTAAAACATGGTTCCAGGGGGTATAGTAAAAGGCGCTGGGAATGGCCAAAAGAGATCGGGGCTCGAAAAATCCGGCGAATATAACGGCGGTGCCTCCCAGGCCGAGGGCAACCGGCAGCCCCAGGAACAAGGTGGCAAAAAGGGTTCCAAAGTACAATACAGTGATCAGCTCGATACTCACATCCGCTCCTTTCTCATATCCGGCGTGAATCCTCGACTTAATGACAAGGATTCACGCGGATAGTATTCAAAGACTATGAGGCCACACAACTTCGGACCGAAGGCTGGCCTCCTTTCTCCTCCCGGCCTCCAGGTTTCGGCTCTCCTGCGACATATTTGCCTGATGGCGGAGCATAGCGGACAGTGGCGATCTTATTCTGGGTGAAGAAATCGATGCCGTCCTTGCCCTGGACCTTGTCCGTACCCAGATGGGAATCCTTGATCCCGCCGAAGGGAAGATAGGGATGGGGCGCACAGACCCCGACATTGACTCCGACCATGCCCACGTTGGCTTCACTGATGAATTGCTCCGTGTAGTACTGGTTCTGGGTGAAGATGCAGGCCCCGTTGCCGAAGGGCTGGGCCCGGATGATTTCCAGGGCGTCGTCCAGGTCTTTGATCTTCATGACCGAGACCACCGGACCGAAGATTTCTTCTCTGGCAATGGTCCGGCAGGGGGTGACCCCTTCGAAAATGGTCGGAGCAACGAAGTATCCGTTTTTGTTTTTCCCGGGCATTTCCGGATTCCGGCCGTCCAGGACCAGGTTGGAGCCTTCCTTGATCCCGGTTTCGATGTACTGTTCAATTTTCTTCTTGGCCTGAGCCGAAATAACAGGCCCCATATAGACATCAGGGTCGAGGGCATCCCCGGTCTTGATGCTCTTACCGGCCGCGATCATTTTTTCCAGCAGAGAATCATAGATCTCGGGGACAACCGCCACGATCGAGCCGGCCAGGCAGCGCTGTCCAGCGGAACCAAAGCAGGAGTGGATGAAGTTTTCGATAAAGATGTCCGCTTGGGCGTCTTCCATGGCCACCAGGATGTTTTTGGCCCCGCCCAGGAGCATGCTCCGTTTGCCGCCGCGTCCGCAGGCTTCGGCCATTTTTTTGGCCGTGGGGGTCGAGCCGACCAGACAGACGCCGCTGATCCTGGGATCCTCATACCAGGTCCCGGGGACGGTTCGGTTGCCGTGGATGATGTTCACCACTCCTTTGGGCAGACCGACTGCGTTGAAAATATCCCCGATTTTCTGCATGAAAAGCGGAGATTGAGTGGATGGTTTGAAGATGAAGGTGTTGCCGACGCCGATGGCGTAGGGCACGAACCAGGCGTATACCAGGGCCGGGAAATTAAAGGGGGCCACGCCGCCGAAAACCCCCAGGGGTTCCTTGAGCACCCGGCCGTTGATGTTGACCGAGATTCCCTGCAGGGTCTCGCCCTGGAGCAGGCTGGGGATGGTGCAGGCGGATTCGAAGATTTCGACGATCCGCCTCACTTCACCCCTGGCCTCGCTGATATGCTTGGCCTGATCCAGAGCGATGGTTCGGGACAGGTCTTCTTCGTTCTCGATCAAGGCCTGCCTGAGATCGAAAAGATAGCCCACCCGCTTGGACAGGGGCAGCTTTCTCCAGGAATCAAAAGCGGAATGCGCCGAAGCAATGGCCTCTTGCGAGGTTTTTTCGGAAGAGAGGGGCACCTCCCCGATTTGTTCGCCGGTGGAGGGATTGAAGAGGGGAACGGTTTCCACCCCGGTCTCTTCCACCCATTCCCCGTGAATAAAGTTTTTGACCCTGATATTTTGAAACCCTTCCTGCATGGGACAGCCTCCTTCATGACATTGTTTCCACTGAAAAAATCAAATCTTACATGATGTCTTCTAAAAGAGTGTGCTCCAGATCAAAGGTTTCGGCCACTGACCGGTAGGTGACCTTGCCGTCGACCACATTGAGGCCGAGTGCGATTTCCTTGTTCTCCCTGGCCGCTTTTTCCCAGCCCTTGTCCGCGATCTCCAGGGCATAGGGCAGGGTGGCATTGGTCAGGGCCAGGGTCGAGGTTTTGGCCACGGCCCCGGGCATATTGGCCACACAGTAATGGACCACCCCGTCGACTGTGTAGACCGGGTCGGAATGGGTCGTGGGTCTGGAGCATTCAAAACAGCCGCCCTGGTCGATAGCCACGTCCACCAGGACTGAACCGGGCTTCATGGCCGACAGCATCTCCCGGGTGACCAGATTGGGGGCCTTGGCCCCGGGCAGCAGAACCGCCCCGACCACGACATCGGCCTTGTTCACGGTCTCTCTGATCAGACTGGGGGTAGATTTTAGCAGGAAGCAGTTGCTGGGCATGACGTCGGACAGGTAGCGCAAGCGCTCAAGACTGATGTCGAAGAGATAGACCTTGGCTCCAAGGCCGCAGGCCATCCTGGCGGCATTGGTCCCGACCACGCCCCCGCCGATGATCACCACCGTCCCTGGCTCGACCCCCGGGACCCCGCTCAGCAGAATCCCCTGCCCCCCGTGGATCATTTCCAGGTACTTGGCGCCCTGCTGGATGGACATCCGGCCGGCGATTTCACTCATGGGGGTCAGCAGGGGCAGGCTGCCGTTGGGTTTCTGGATTGTTTCATAGGCGATATCGATTGATCTGCTTTTGATCAGGGCCTCGGTCAGTTCTCTGTTGGCGGCCAGGTGGAGGTAGGTGAAGATGATCTGGCCCGGCCTGATCAGATCGTATTCAGAGGGCAGGGGTTCTTTGACGTGCATGATCATCTCGCACTGCTCGTAGATAGCCTTTGGAGTGTCCTCTATTGCGGCTCCGGCCTGAATGTATTGATCATCGCTGAAACCGCTCCCCAGGCCGGCGTTTTTTTCAACCAGAAGGGTGTGTCCTTTCCGGGCCATGAGTTCTGCTCCGGCCGGGGTCACGGCCACACGGTTCTCTTCAGCCTTGATTTCCCTTAAGACACCGATTTTCATTTTCTCTCCTTATAAGATACAGTAAATCGGTTTGAATAAATTTTGAAGTAAACTGTTGACCAAATACATTAAAGACCGGTTTGTACAACCGGCTTTCTTTGTCAGAATTTTTCCAGAGCCTTCTTGACCGCGGTCACGATCCGGTCCAGCTGCTCTTTTGTTACGCACAGGGCCGGAGCGAAGTTCATGATGGTGTTGTTGCCTGGTAAACTGGTGTTGGTTCGACCGACAAGCACCCCTTCCGCAGCGACGTCGCCCATAATTTTGGCCATTTCAGCCTCACTGATAGGTTCTTTCGTCTTTTTGTTGCGCACGAATTCCAGTCCGCAAAACAGCCCCTTCCCTCGGACATCCCCGACAATGGGCAGTTCGGAGAGCTCCTTGAGCCGATCCAGGAAATAGTCGCCCAGGATGCGGCTGCGTTCCACCAGATTCTCATCTTCGATGATCCTCAGGTTTTCCAGGCCGGCGGACATGGCCGCGGCGCAGCCGCCATAGGTGCTGATATCCCGGTAGAAGTTCAGGCGGTCGGATTCATCATTGGGATCGTTGAGGAACTTGGCAAAAATTTCGTTTGTGGCCGTTGTCGCGGACAGGGGCATGTAGGAACTGGCCATGCCTTTGGCCATGGTCACCATGTCCGGTTTGACGTCGTAGTGCTCATAGCCCCAGAACTTGCCGGTCCGGCCGAAGGCGCAGACCACTTCGTCGAAGATGAGGTAGATCCCGTACTTGTCGCAGATCTCTCTCAAGATTGGGTAGTATTCCGCTACAGGGGGCAGGATGCCGCCCCCGGCGGTGATGGGCTCCACTATGCAGCCGCCCACCGTGTCCGGCCCTTCCCTGAGGATGACCTCTTCGGCTTCCCGGGCGCAGCGGATATCGCAGCCGGGATAGTGCAGATCAAAGGGGCAGCGGTAGCACAGGGCTGAGGGGATTTCGGCAAAGCCTTCGGCAAACGGCCCGAAGTGTTGTCTCCGTTCAGACTGGCCTGTGGAGCTCAAGGCCCCGATGGTCGTGCCGTGATAATCCCGATTCCGGAAGAGGACCTTGTATTTGCCCCTGCGTTCCGGATCGATGTGCGACAGCTGGCGGATCATCTTGTAGGCCTTTTCATTGGCTTCGGAGCCGCTGTTGGAGTAGAAGATCCTGTCCTGATTGGGGAGGTAGTCCAGGATTTTTTTGGAGAGCTTGATGGCCGGGATGTTGCCCAGGGCCCCGGCATAGTAGGTCATCTTGATGAGCTGATCGGAGATGGCCTTGGCCATGGATTCGCGGCCGAAGCCGACCACCACGCTCCAGACCCCCCCGGAAGTGGCGTCAAGATACTCCCTGCCCCGGATATCCTTGACCATCAGTCCCTTGGCCTCCACCGGGATCATCTGCTCCTTGCTCTCAAAGACCTTGTGGGGCTTCAAATGATGCCAGAGAAGCTCCCTGTCCCCCTGGACCATCTGGTCCACGTCGTATTGCAGCCAGTCTGTCTGATTCATTGCGGCCTCCTTATTGCCCGTATTTTTCCCAGATCGGCCCGAATATGTCCCGGTCTGTGACCTTGGCCGGCTCTATGGGTTCCGAGAGCCAGGTGACGTTGATGAAGTGTTTCCAATGGATATTCTCGGTGGTGATGTTGCCCCCCCAGGTGCCGCAGCCCAGGGTCACGGTGGAGGGCATGCCGTTCCAGAGGTTGCCACCGGCCGAGGGGGCGTGGGACTGGCGGACCATGACCCGGCTGACCTTCAGGCTGGAGGAGACCTTGTGGATATAGTCCTGATTGAAGGAATACAGGCCGCAGGAATGGCCCATGCCGGCGTATTCGTAGAGCTTGTTGGCAGTCTTCAGGGCCTCGTCGATATCTGAATATTTCCACAGGGCCAGGACCGGGGAGATCTTCTCCCCGCTGAAGCGGTCCACCCCGGGGGTTTCCCCCTCCACCAAGAGCATTTTCGTGTCCTTTGGCACGTCGATTTTGGCATCTTCTGCGATCTGACGGGCCGATTTGGCCACAACCCCCAGATTCAGGTTCAGTTTGGAGGGGTCCTTGCCCGGGACCCACATCCATTTCTCCAGTTTTTCCTTTTCTTCTGGGCTGCAGAGATGGCCGCCCCTTTTGACGAGTGCCTCCCGGAGACGGTCATAGATCCCTTCCTGGATGACCAGGGAGGTGTCCGAACTGCAGGAGGTGGCGTTGTCGAAACACTTGCTGATGGTGATCTTTTCAGCCGAATCCTCGATGTCCGCGTCTTCGGCCACGATGATCACCGGATTGCCTGCCCCGACCCCGTAGGCCGGAGTGCCGCTGGAATAGGCCGCCTTGACCATGGCCCCGCCCCCGGTGGCCACCACCAGGTCCACCTGGCTCATGAGCTCCTGGCTGCGGGGGATGCTCGGCTCTTCGACAAACTGGACCAGGTCCTCCGGAGCCCCGACCTTACGCAGGCCCTCCCGCATGAAGTCCGTGGCCACCTTGCAGGCCCGGACCGCCCTGGGATGGGGGGCGAAGATGACCGCGTTCCTGCCCTGCAGGATGCTGACCCCGTTGCTGGCCGGGGTGGCCGTGGGGTTGGTCACCGGGGACAGGGCCCCGACCACGCCCACCGGCTTGGCGTATTTGGTGATGCCCGTTTGCTCATTCCGCTCTATGACGCCCACGGTTTTGGCTTTCAAGATGTCCCGGCAGACGCCCATGACCTTGACCTTGTGCTTCTTCAGCTTGTCCTCATAGACGCCCATGCCCGACTCTTCCACGGCTGTCCTGGCGCAGTGGCGGATGTTCTCGTCTTTATATACCTGCCATCCCACAGATAAACAGACTTCATCAATCTGTTCCTGGGTATAGTCCGCAATCTGTTCCTGGGCCCGTCTGGCCCTGGCCACCAAGTTGCCGATGACCTGTTGATCGTCTGACATGTGTGACTCCTTGAAAATTTTTTTGCGGACAAAAAAATTTTCACTAATGTTTATTCCCTAATCCTTATTCTTGGCTCATCGCTCATCGCTAACGGCTCATCGGCCTCAGGCCGCCATCTCATAGCCCAGTTCAAAGGCCTTCTTGTTCTCGTCCTTGAACTTGGGGATCAGGCTGAGCATAGTCTGAAGCATGTTCTCCTTGTCCAGGACGTCCTTGGCCGCCCCGGTCAGGGCCCCGAGCATGACGATGTTCGTGTAGATGGGACGGCCCAGTTTCTCAACGGCCGTGTCCTTGGCCGGGATGGCCACCTGGCGGATGT